>NZ_CAJCKS010000065.1:0-26770 GCF_903970985.1 Pantoea sp. ME81
GGCCACGCCGACTATGTGAAAAACATGATCACCGGTGCTGCGCAGATGGACGGCGCGATCCTGGTTGTTGCTGCGACTGATGGCCCAATGCCACAGACCCGTGAGCACATCCTGCTGGGTCGTCAGGTTGGCGTTCCTTACATCATCGTGTTCCTGAACAAGTGCGACATGGTTGATGACGAAGAGCTGCTGGAACTGGTAGAGATGGAAGTTCGCGATCTGCTGTCAGCATACGACTTCCCAGGCGACGATACTCCAATCATCCGCGGTTCTGCTCTGCAGGCACTGAACGGTGTTGCTGAGTGGGAAGAGAAGATCATTGAACTGGCTGGTCACCTGGATAACTACATCCCAGAGCCAGTACGTGCAATCGACCTGCCGTTCCTTCTGCCAATCGAAGACGTATTCTCAATCTCTGGCCGTGGTACTGTTGTTACCGGTCGTGTTGAGCGCGGTATCGTGAAAGTAGGCGACGAAGTTGAAGTTGTTGGTCTGAAAGACACCGTTAAGTCTACCTGTACCGGCGTTGAAATGTTCCGCAAACTGCTGGACCAGGGTCAGGCAGGCGAGAACTGTGGTATTCTGCTGCGTGGTATCAAGCGTGAAGATATCGAGCGTGGTCAGGTTCTGGCTAAGCCGGGCACCATCAAGCCACATACCCAGTTCACTTCAGAAGTTTACGTACTGTCTAAAGACGAAGGCGGCCGTCATACTCCGTTCTTCAAAGGCTACCGTCCTCAGTTCTACTTCCGTACTACTGACGTGACCGGTGACGTTCAACTGCCAGAAGGCGTTGAGATGGTAATGCCAGGCGATAACGTAAAAATGACCGTTACCTTGATCAAGCCAATCGCTATGGATCAGGGTCTGCGTTTCGCAATCCGTGAAGGCGGCCGTACTGTTGGTGCGGGTGTTGTTGCTGAAATTATCGCTTAATTGCGATAACATTTGACGCAATGCATATGGAAAGGGCATCATTTGATGCCCTTTTTGCACGCTGTTACATAGAACCTGGCTCATCAGTGATTTTCGATCATAATCATTGCTGAGACAGGCTCTGGTTTACGGCGTCGGATACCGAGTTACGCCCAAAAGCTCATTCGGTTTGGATGCCTCGCTCTGCGGGGCAGAATTGTTTCTGAATTATTGTGGCAGGTTGGTTTATGAGTGCGAATACCGAAGCTCAAGGGAGCGGGCGCGGCCTGGAAGCGATAAAGTGGGTTGCTGTCATCGCGTTGCTGTTAGTCGCCATCGTTGGCAACTATCTCTATCGCGACATTACGCTGCCTCTGCGCGCGCTGGCTGTCGTAGTACTGATTGCTGCGGCAGGTGGCATAGCGTTGCTGACTATCAAAGGCAAAGCGACTGTGGCTTTTGCTCGTGAAGCAAGAACCGAAATGCGTAAGGTCATTTGGCCGACTCGCCAGGAAACATTGCACACCACGTTAATCGTTGCCGCGGTCACTGCCGTGATGTCACTGATTTTGTGGGGGCTGGATGGAATTCTGGTCCGTCTGGTATCGTTTATCACTGGCCTGAGGTTCTGAGATGTCTGAAGCTCCAAAAAAACGCTGGTACGTCGTTCAGGCGTTCTCCGGTTTTGAAGCCCGCGTAGCGAAGTCGCTGCAAGAGCATATCAAACTGCACAACATGGAAGAGCTGTTTGGTGAAGTCATGGTGCCGACTGAAGAAGTCGTTGAAATCCGTGGTGGCCAGCGCCGTAAAAGCGAACGTAAGTTCTTCCCTGGCTATGTGCTGGTCCAGATGGTGATGAATGACGCCAGCTGGCACTTAGTGCGTAGCGTACCACGTGTCATGGGCTTCATTGGCGGTACTTCTGACCGTCCTGCGCCGATTAGTGATAAAGAAGTCGATGCGATTATGAACCGCCTGCAGCAGGTAGGTGATAAGCCGCGTCCAAAAACGCTGTTCGAGCCAGGCGAGATGGTGCGCGTCAACGACGGTCCATTTGCCGACTTCAACGGTGTGGTCGAAGAAGTGGATTACGAAAAGAGCCGCCTGAAGGTCTCTGTTTCCATCTTTGGCCGTGCAACACCAGTAGAACTCGACTTTGCTCAGGTGGAGAAAGGTTAACCCTTTTGTTCACTTTATAGCTCTTGCGGAAGGCGCGAAATTTACCTATAATTTCGCGCCTTTTGTTTTTATGCGCTGGTGACAGCGTGTGAATCGTAATCACGGGGAGCCTGTTTTCAGGCGCTATAACCCATTTGAGGAATTATCATGGCTAAGAAAGTACAAGCCTACGTCAAGCTGCAGGTTGCAGCTGGTATGGCGAACCCAAGTCCACCTGTTGGTCCAGCACTGGGTCAGCAGGGTGTTAACATCATGGAATTCTGTAAAGCGTTCAACGCCAAAACAGAATCTTTGGAGAAAGGCCTGCCTACTCCAGTTGTTATCACTGTATACAGCGACCGTTCTTTCACCTTCGTTACCAAAACCCCTCCGGCTGCTGTACTGCTGAAAAAAGCAGCAGGCATCAAGTCTGGTTCTGGTAAGCCGAACAAAGACAAAGTCGGTAAAGTTTCTCGTGCTCAGGTACGTGAAATCGCAGAAACTAAAGCTGCGGACATGACTGGTGCTGACGTAGAAGCGATGACTCGCTCTATCGAAGGTACTGCACGTTCCATGGGCCTGGTAGTAGAGGATTAAGAAATGGCTAAGCTGACCAAGCGCATGAGCGTAATCCGTGACAAAGTTGACGCGACCAAGCAGTACGACATCGCTGAAGCTATTGCTCTGCTGAAAGAACTGGCAACTGCTAAGTTCGTTGAAAGCGTTGACGTTGCTGTTAACCTCGGCATCGATGCACGTAAATCAGATCAGAACGTTCGCGGCGCGACTGTTCTGCCACACGGTACTGGTCGTTCAGTACGTGTTGCTGTATTTACCCAAGGCGCAAACGCAGAAGCTGCTAAAGCAGCTGGCGCTGAGCTGGTAGGTATGGAAGATCTGGCTGACCAGATCAAAAAAGGCGAAATGAACTTTGACGTTGTTATCGCATCTCCAGATGCAATGCGCGTTGTTGGCCAGTTGGGCCAGGTTCTGGGTCCACGCGGCCTGATGCCAAACCCGAAAGTGGGTACTGTAACCCCTAACGTTGCTGAAGCAGTGAAAAACGCTAAAGCAGGTCAGGTTCGTTATCGTAACGACAAAAACGGCATCATCCACACTACCATCGGTAAAGTGGACTTCGACGCTGACAAACTGAAAGAAAACCTGGAATCTCTGCTGGTTGCGCTGAAAAAAGCGAAACCTTCACAGGCTAAAGGCGTGTACATCAAGAAAGTTAGCATCTCTACCACCATGGGCGCCGGCGTTGCCGTTGACCAGACTGGTCTGAGCGCAGCAGCAAACTAATTGCTGCTTGAAACGGGCGAAAAATTCATCTAGAATCTTACGCCCGTTGTTCTGATTGGTCATTCAATTCAGAACCCAGATTCAAAGCCACTGATTAACAAAGCGTAATTGCCTAATTTATCAATGGCTTAGGTTGGAGCCAGGCCTTATCCTGGCCTCCGTCCAAGACCGCAGGAGCGGGATTATCTTCGGATAACTTGCTTAATACCCTGCGTAGACGGTGACAGAACCAAAAAGAATTTTTTCTTCACTGGATTCTGCTCACCGTGTAATAGCGCTCAGTGCCTTCGGGTAGCTGAGTGAAGTGAGTTCCGGGAAATTTTTCCCGGTCAAATCCAGGAGCAAAAGCTAATGGCATTAAATCTTCAAGGCAAACAAGCGATTGTTGCTGAAGTTAGCGAAGTAGCCAAAGGCGCGCTTTCAGCGGTTGTTGCGGATTCCCGTGGCGTTACCGTTGATAAAATGACCGAACTGCGTAAAGCAGGTCGTGAAGCTGGCGTTTACATGCGTGTTGTTCGCAACACCCTGCTGCGCCGCGTCGTTGAAGGAACTCAGTTTGAGATCCTGAAAGACACGTTTGTTGGTCCGACCCTGATTGCATACTCTATGGAACACCCGGGCGCTGCTGCTCGTCTGTTCAAAGAGTTCGCGAAAGCGAATGCAAAATTTGAGGTCAAAGCTGCAGCCTTTGAAGGTGAGCTGATCACGGCGGCCAATATTGACCGTCTGGCAACTCTGCCGACTTACGAAGAAGCACTGGCACGTCTGATGTCGACCATGAAAGAAGCCGCTGCTGGCAAACTGGTTCGCACTCTGGCTGCTGTACGCGATGCAAAAGAAGCGGCTTAAGGCCATCTTCTTTTCCTTCGTACTTGCTAACGTATAAACTTTTTCTGTTTTTTAGGAACAATCGATATGTCTATCACCAAAGATCAAATTCTGGAAGCAGTAGCAGCTATGTCCGTAATGGAAGTAGTTGAGCTGGTTTCTGCTATGGAAGAAAAATTCGGCGTTTCTGCTGCTGCTGCTGTAGCTGTTGCTGCTGGCCCAGCTGAAGCTGCTGAAGAGAAAACTGAATTCGACGTAATTCTGAAAGCTGCTGGCGCTAACAAAGTTGCCGTAATCAAAGCAGTTCGTACTGCAACTGGTCTGGGCCTGAAAGAAGCTAAAGACCTGGTTGAAGCTACCGGTGTTATCAAAGAAGGCATCAGCAAAGATGACGCAGCTGCTCTGGAAGCACTGCTGAAAGAAGCTGGCGCTGAAGTTGAAGTTAAGTAAGAAAACCTTCGGGTTGCAGCCTGAGTAACATCAGGCTGATGGCTGGTGACTTTTTGGTCACCAGCCTTTTTGCGCTACAGGGGAACGATGGCGTTTCGCACTGTTTGTCCATTGTTTCTCTTCAATATCTTTTTCTATCGACGACTTAATATATCGCTTTCCTGTGAGGGTTCCCTGCCTGCACAACGGCGATGAAATGATTTAAGAGTGATAGAAAGATGTATTGCATGGGGTGCACCGCATCGCATGAAAAACAAAATAGTGTTGCATGAACTGTCCCTTCAGGACGGACAGCGTGGTTCGACATGTCAGCTAGCTGAGGAACCCTATGGTTTACTCCTATACCGAGAAAAAACGTATTCGTAAGGATTTTGGTAAACGTCCACAAGTTTTGGACATACCTTATCTCCTTTCTATCCAGCTTGACTCGTTCCAGAAGTTTATCGAGCAAGATCCAGAAGGCCAATACGGTCTGGAAGCTGCCTTCCGCTCCGTATTCCCAATCTCAAGCTACAGCGGCAACTCTGAGTTGCAGTATGTCAGCTACCGTTTGGGCGAGCCGGTCTTTGACGTAACTGAATGTCAGATCCGTGGCGTGACCTATTCGGCACCGCTGCGCGTGAAACTGCGTCTGGTGATCTACGAGCGTGAAGCGCCGGAAGGCACCGTAAAAGACATCAAAGAACAAGAAGTGTACATGGGTGAAATTCCACTCATGACCGACAACGGTACCTTTGTTATCAACGGTACTGAGCGTGTTATTGTTTCTCAGCTGCATCGTAGTCCTGGCGTGTTCTTTGACAGCGATAAGGGTAAGACGCACTCGTCTGGTAAAGTGCTGTATAACGCACGTATCATCCCTTACCGCGGTTCATGGCTCGACTTCGAATTCGACCCGAAAGACAACCTCTTCGTCCGTATTGACCGTCGCCGTAAGCTGCCGGCCAGTATCATTCTGCGCGCGCTGCACTACACCACTGAACAAATCCTTGATCTGTTCTTTGATAAAGTGGTGTATGAAATCCGCGATAACAAACTGCAGATGGAACTGGTGCCTGAGCGCCTGCGTGGTGAAACCGCCAGCTTCGATATCGAAGCCAATGGCACGGTCTACGTTGAGAAAGGTCGTCGCATCACTGCGCGTCATATTCGTCAGCTCGAAAAAGACGGTATTCAGCACATTGAAGTGCCAGTCGAATATATCGCTGGCAAAGTGGTCGCTAAAGACTACGTCGATCTGAACACCGGTGAACTGATCGTTCCTGCGAACATGGAACTTTCACTGGATCTGCTGGCAAAACTGAGCCAGTCAGGCCACAAACGCATTGAAACGCTGTTCACCAACGACCTGGATCACGGCCCATACATTTCAGAGACCCTGCGTGTTGACCCAACCAACGATCGCCTGAGCGCGCTGGTTGAGATCTACCGTATGATGCGTCCTGGTGAGCCGCCAACGCGCGAAGCTGCAGAGAACCTGTTCGAGAACCTGTTCTTCTCAGAAGATCGTTACGATCTGTCTGCAGTTGGCCGTATGAAGTTCAACCGTTCACTGCTGCGTGATGAAATCGAAGGTTCAGGTATCCTGAGCAAAGACGACATCATCGAAGTGATGAAGAAACTGATCGGCATCCGTAACGGTATTGGCGAAGTCGATGATATCGACCACCTCGGCAACCGTCGTATCCGTTCAGTCGGTGAGATGGCTGAGAACCAGTTCCGTGTGGGTCTGGTGCGTGTTGAGCGTGCTGTTAAAGAGCGTCTGTCTCTGGGCGACCTCGATACCCTGATGCCTCAGGACATGATCAACGCCAAGCCTATTTCGGCGGCGGTGAAAGAGTTCTTCGGTTCAAGCCAGCTGTCCCAGTTTATGGATCAGAACAACCCGTTGTCTGAGATCACGCATAAGCGTCGTATCTCTGCTCTGGGCCCAGGCGGTCTGACGCGTGAGCGTGCAGGCTTCGAAGTGCGTGACGTACACCCAACCCACTACGGTCGTGTATGCCCAATCGAAACGCCAGAAGGTCCGAACATCGGTCTGATCAACTCCCTTTCTGTTTATGCGCAGACTAACGAATACGGCTTCCTTGAGACTCCGTATCGTCGCGTGGTAGATGGCAAAGTGAGTGATGAAATTCATTACCTCTCTGCAATCGAAGAGGGTAACTACGTTATCGCTCAGGCGAACACCAACCTTGCTGAAGACGGTAGCTTTGTTGACGATCTCGTCACTTGCCGTAGCAAAGGTGAATCAAGCCTGTTCAGTCGTGATCAAGTTGACTACATGGACGTTTCGACCCAACAGGTCGTTTCAGTCGGTGCGTCACTGATTCCATTCCTGGAGCACGATGATGCTAACCGCGCCTTGATGGGTGCGAACATGCAACGTCAGGCAGTACCAACTCTGCGCGCTGATAAGCCGCTGGTCGGTACGGGTATGGAACGCGCAGTAGCGGTTGACTCCGGTGTAACTGCCGTAGCGAAACGTGGCGGTTCCGTTCAGTACGTTGATGCTTCTCGTATCGTTATCAAAGTTAACGAAGATGAGATGTATCCGGGCGAAGCGGGTATCGACATCTACAACCTGACCAAGTACACCCGTTCTAACCAGAACACCTGCATCAACCAGATGCCATGTGTGTCCCTGGGTGAGCCAATCGAACGTGGCGACGTGCTGGCAGATGGCCCGTCTACCGATCTCGGTGAACTGGCGCTGGGTCAGAACATGCGCGTGGCGTTCATGCCATGGAACGGTTACAACTTCGAAGACTCCATCCTCGTTTCTGAGCGTGTTGTCCAGGAAGACCGTTTCACCACTATCCACATCCAGGAACTGGCGTGTGTGTCTCGTGACACTAAGCTGGGGCCAGAAGAGATCACCGCTGACATCCCGAACGTGGGTGAAGCTGCACTCTCCAAACTGGATGAATCCGGTATCGTGTATATCGGTGCGGAAGTGACCGGTGGTGACATTCTGGTCGGTAAAGTGACGCCAAAAGGCGAAACTCAGCTGACGCCAGAAGAGAAACTGCTGCGTGCGATCTTCGGTGAGAAAGCGTCTGACGTTAAAGACTCTTCTCTGCGTGTTCCTAACGGTGTTTCCGGTACGGTTATCGACGTTCAGGTCTTTACTCGCGATGGCGTAGAAAAGGACAAACGTGCGCTGGAAATCGAAGAGATGCAGCTGAAGCAGGCTAAGAAAGACCTGTCTGAAGAACTGCAGATCCTCGAAGCGGGCTTGTTCAGCCGTATTCAGGCTGTACTGATCTCAGGTGGCGTTGAAGCTGAGAAGCTGGACAAACTGCCACGTGAGCGCTGGTTGGAACTGGGCCTGACTGACGAAGAGAAGCAAAACTCTCTCGAGCAGCTGGCTGAGCAGTATGACGAGCTGAAGCACGAGTTTGAGAAGAAACTCGAAGCTAAGCGTCGCAAAATCACTCAGGGCGATGATCTGGCACCAGGCGTGCTGAAAATCGTGAAAGTGTACCTGGCGGTTAAACGTCAGATCCAGCCTGGTGACAAGATGGCAGGTCGTCACGGTAACAAGGGTGTTATCTCTAAGATCAACCCGATCGAAGATATGCCTTACGATGAGAACGGTACGCCGGTCGATATCGTACTGAACCCGCTGGGCGTACCGTCACGTATGAACATCGGTCAGATCCTGGAAACCCACCTGGGTATGGCGGCTAAAGGCATTGGTGAGAAAATCAATGCGATGCTTAAGAAGCAGGAAGAAGTCGCCAAACTGCGTGAGTTCATCCAGCGTGCTTACGATCTGGGCACTGACGTGCGTCAGAAAGTTGATCTGAACACCTTCACTGACGACGAAGTTCTGCGTCTGGCTGAGAACCTGAAAAAAGGTATGCCAATCGCAACGCCAGTGTTTGATGGTGCGAAAGAGAGCGAGATCAAAGAGCTGCTGCAGCTCGGCGGTCTGCCAGCTTCTGGCCAGATCACCCTGTTCGACGGCCGTACCGGTGAGCAGTTTGAGCGTCAGGTAACCGTAGGTTACATGTACATGCTGAAACTGAACCACCTGGTCGATGACAAGATGCACGCCCGTTCTACTGGCTCGTACAGCCTTGTTACTCAGCAGCCGCTGGGTGGTAAAGCGCAGTTCGGTGGTCAGCGCTTCGGTGAGATGGAAGTGTGGGCACTGGAAGCATACGGTGCTGCTTATACCCTGCAGGAAATGCTGACCGTTAAGTCTGATGACGTGAACGGCCGTACGAAGATGTATAAAAACATCGTCGATGGCAACCATCAGATGGAACCGGGCATGCCGGAATCCTTCAACGTACTGTTGAAAGAGATCCGCTCGCTGGGTATCAACATCGAGCTGGAAGACGAGTAAGCACTCGTAAGTACTGGTTACGGGACGCGCACTTCGGTGGGCGTCCCTGAGAGTTCCACTCCGACGGGAGCTAATCCGTGAAAGACTTACTTAAGTTTCTGAAAGCGCAAACTAAGACCGAAGAGTTTGATGCGATCAAGATCGCTCTGGCCTCGCCAGATATGATCCGTTCATGGTCTTTTGGTGAAGTTAAAAAGCCAGAGACCATCAACTACCGTACCTTCAAGCCGGAGCGTGACGGTCTTTTCTGCGCCCGTATCTTTGGGCCGGTAAAAGATTACGAATGCCTGTGCGGTAAGTACAAGCGTTTGAAACATCGCGGTGTGATCTGTGAGAAGTGTGGCGTTGAAGTTACACAGACCAAGGTTCGTCGTGAGCGCATGGGCCACATAGAACTGGCTTCACCAACTGCGCACATTTGGTTCCTGAAATCACTGCCTTCGCGTATCGGCTTACTGCTGGATATGCCACTGCGTGATATCGAGCGCGTACTGTACTTCGAATCTTATGTTGTGATCGAAGGCGGTATGACCAACCTGGAAAAACGTCAGATTCTGACCGAAGAGCAGTACCTTGATGCGCTGGAAGAGTTCGGTGACGAATTCGACGCGAAGATGGGTGCGGAAGCTATCCAGGCGCTGCTGAAAAATATGGATCTGGAGCAAGAGTGCGAGCAGCTGCGTGAAGAGCTGAACGAAACCAACTCCGAGACCAAACGTAAAAAGCTGACCAAGCGTATCAAGCTGCTGGAAGCGTTCGTACAGTCTGGTAACAAGCCAGAGTGGATGATCCTGACCGTTCTGCCGGTTCTGCCGCCAGATCTGCGTCCGCTGGTACCGCTGGATGGTGGTCGTTTCGCTACGTCGGATCTGAACGATCTGTACCGTCGCGTCATCAACCGTAACAACCGTCTGAAGCGTCTGCTGGATCTGGCTGCGCCAGATATCATCGTACGTAACGAAAAACGTATGCTGCAGGAAGCGGTAGATGCCTTGCTGGATAACGGCCGTCGCGGTCGTGCCATCACTGGCTCTAACAAACGTCCTCTGAAATCTTTGGCCGACATGATCAAAGGTAAGCAGGGTCGTTTCCGTCAGAACCTGTTGGGTAAACGTGTTGACTACTCTGGCCGTTCTGTAATCACCGTAGGTCCATACCTGCGTCTGCATCAGTGTGGTCTGCCGAAGAAAATGGCACTGGAGCTGTTCAAACCGTTCATCTACGGCAAGCTGGAGCTGCGTGGCCTCGCGACCACCATCAAAGCTGCTAAGAAGATGGTTGAGCGTGAAGAAGCTGTCGTTTGGGATATCCTGGACGAAGTGATCCGCGAACACCCAGTACTGCTGAACCGTGCACCAACCCTGCACCGTTTGGGTATTCAGGCATTCGAACCTGTTCTGATCGAAGGTAAAGCGATCCAGCTGCACCCGCTGGTTTGTGCGGCATATAACGCCGACTTCGATGGTGACCAGATGGCAGTTCACGTACCGCTGACGCTGGAAGCTCAGCTGGAAGCGCGTGCGCTGATGATGTCTACCAACAACATCCTGTCACCTGCGAACGGCGAGCCAATCATCGTTCCTTCTCAGGACGTTGTACTGGGTCTGTACTACATGACCCGTGACAAAGTAAATGCGCGCGGCGAAGGCATGGTACTGACCGGCCCGAAAGAAGCTGAGCGTGTGTATCGCGCTGGCCTGGCCGAGCTGCATGCTCGCGTTAAAGTGCGTATCACCGAGTACAGCAAAAACGAACAAGAAGAGTTCGTCGCGAAAACCAGCTTAATCGACACCACCATTGGTCGTGCGATTCTGTGGATGATCGTGCCGAAAGGTCTGCCTTACTCCATCGTCAACCAGGCGCTGGGTAAGAAAGCTATCTCTAAGATGCTGAACACCTGTTACCGCATCCTGGGCCTGAAGCCGACCGTTATCTTCGCTGACCAGACCATGTATACCGGCTTTGCTTACGCAGCCCGTTCAGGTGCCTCTGTAGGTATCGACGACATGGTGATCCCGGCTAAGAAAGCGGAAATCGTTGCTGAAGCCGAAGCGGAAGTTGCTGAGATTCAGGAACAGTTCCAGTCTGGTCTGGTAACTGCTGGCGAACGTTACAACAAAGTCATCGATATCTGGGCCGCAGCAAACGAACGCGTTTCCAAGGCGATGATGGACAACCTGCAAACCGAAACCGTGATCAACCGTCACGGCGAAGAAGAGCAGCAAGTCTCGTTCAACAGCATCTACATGATGGCCGACTCCGGTGCGCGTGGTTCTGCTGCACAGATTCGTCAGCTGGCCGGTATGCGTGGTCTGATGGCTAAGCCAGATGGCTCAATCATCGAAACGCCAATCACCGCGAACTTCCGCGAAGGTCTGAACGTACTCCAGTACTTCATCTCGACGCACGGTGCGCGTAAAGGTCTTGCGGATACAGCACTGAAAACCGCTAACTCCGGTTATCTGACGCGTCGTCTGGTAGACGTTGCACAGGATCTGGTGGTTACCGAAGACGACTGTGGTACTTTCGAAGGCATCATGATGACTCCGGTCATCGAAGGTGGCGACGTTAAAGAACCACTGCGTGAGCGTGTACTGGGTCGTGTGACTGCTGAAGACGTACTGAAGCCAGGTACTGCTGACATCCTGATCCCGCGTAATACGCTGATCGATGAGCACTGGTGTGATGTGATCGAACTGAACTCAGTTGATGCGATCAAAGTGCGTTCTGTTGTTGGTTGTGAAACCGACTTTGGTGTGTGTGCACACTGCTACGGTCGCGACCTGGCACGTGGTCACATCATCAACAAAGGTGAGGCCATCGGCGTTATCGCAGCACAGTCCATCGGTGAGCCGGGTACACAGCTGACGATGCGTACGTTCCACATCGGTGGTGCGGCATCTCGTGCGGCTGCTGAATCCAGCATCCAGGTGAAGAACAAAGGTACCATCAAGCTGACCAACGCGAAGTCTGTAACCAACTCCTCCGGGAAACTGGTTATCGTCTCTCGTAACGTTGAGCTGAAGATGATCGATGAATTCGGTCGTACCAAAGAGAGCTATAAAGTTCCTTACGGTGCGATGATGGCTAAAGGTGATGGTGAGCAGGTTGCAGCGGGCGAGACCGTAGCAAACTGGGATCCGCACACCATGCCTGTTATCACCGAAGTGGGCGGTTTCATTCGCTTCACTGACATGATCGATGGTCAGACGATTACTCGTCAGACTGATGACCTGACTGGTCTGTCATCGCTGGTGGTTCTGGATTCTGCAGAACGTACTGGGGGCGGTAAAGATCTGCGTCCTGCGCTGAAAATTGTTGATGCCAACGGAAATGATGTTCTGATTCCAGGTACAGACATGCCAGCTCAGTACTTCCTGCCGGGCAAAGCGATTGTTCAGCTGGAAGATGGCGTTAAGATCAGCGCGGGTGACACCCTGTCTCGTGTTCCGCAGGAATCTGGCGGTACCAAGGACATCACCGGTGGTCTGCCACGCGTTGCTGACTTGTTCGAAGCGCGTCGTCCGAAAGAGCCAGCAATTCTGGCCGAGATCAGCGGTATTATCTCGTTCGGTAAAGAGACCAAAGGCAAGCGTCGTCTGGTGATTACACCGGTTGATGGTAGCGATCCGTACGAAGAGATGATTCCGAAATGGCGTCAGCTGAACGTATTCGAAGGTGAGCGTGTAGAACGTGGTGACGTTGTTTCTGACGGCCCAGAGTCTCCACACGACATCCTGCGTCTGCGTGGCGTCCATGCGGTTACACGTTACATCACTAACGAAGTGCAGGAAGTTTACCGTCTGCAAGGCGTTAAGATTAACGATAAACACATCGAAGTCATCGTGCGTCAGATGCTGCGTAAAGCAACCATCGCCAGCGCGGGCAGCACCGAGTTCCTGGAAGGTGAGCAGGCTGAATACTCTCGCATCAAGATCGCTAACCGCGACCTCGAAGCGAACGGCAAAATTGGCGCAACCTTTGTGCGCGATCTGCTGGGTATCACCAAAGCTTCTCTGGCAACCGAATCGTTCATCTCTGCAGCATCGTTCCAGGAGACCACACGTGTCCTGACTGAAGCAGCAGTAGCAGGCAAGCGTGATGAACTGCGCGGCCTGAAAGAGAACGTGATCGTGGGTCGTTTGATTCCGGCCGGTACCGGTTATGCTTACCATCAGGACCGTATGCGTCGCCGTTCTGTAGGTGAAGCTCCGGTTGCACCGCAGGTTACTGCGGATGAAGCCTCTGCGAGCCTGGCTGAACTGCTGAACGCCGGTCTTGGCGGTAGCGACGACGAATAATCGTCTGCGATAGCTGACCTATAAAAAACCCTGCCTCGGCAGGGTTTTTTTTCGTCTTAAGTTAGCCTTTGCGGCAGACATCGTGCCGGGTCAGGCCAATATCGCGTAGTTGTGCATCGCTCAAGTGAGACAAAATTTTTTGTGTCTCACGGCGGGCGCGCCATCTTTTGATGGCACGTCCCGTGCCGCGAACCATATCCAATAGCGTTACATCAAAGGGTTTTGCTGCGCGGTTTTGATCGAATTCCATAATGAATGCCCTCAGTCAGTTGTCTGAGTGGTATTGTCCAGTTCCTGTGCATCTCAATACAGATTCAAAAATCACTTATTATTAACATACAGATTGCGCATGATAGGATCTGAATGGTAAAAAAAGGGATGATCTGTACTGATTTAGATTCAGTGAACTCGAGGGGAATCATACGATGACGCGTTACCAACATCTGGCTTGCTTGCTCTCAGACAGGATTGAACAGGGACTCTACCGTAGCGGCGAGCGCTTACCCTCAGTGCGCACACTGAGTATTGAACACGGTGTGAGCATCAGTACCGTGCAGCAGGCGTATCACCTGCTAGAAGAGAAACAGCTTATTGTGCCGCAGCCGCGCTCTGGCTATTTCGTTGCGACGCGCAAAGCCACGCCTCCTGTTCCTGCGTTAACCCGCCCCGTACAACGCCCCGTCGAGATCACCCAGTGGGAATCGGTGCTGGAATTATTAAGCAGCCGCAACAGCGGTAACGTGCTGCAATTAGGTAGCGGCATGCCAGACCTTACCCAGCCGACATTGAAGCCATTATGGAAAATTCAGAGCCGAATGGCGCAGAAGCAGGATCTTGACCAGCTCAATTATGACAGTCTGTTAGGCGTTGCGGCCTTGCGTGAGCAGGTCGCACGCTTAACTATCGATAGCGGTTGTCAGCTCACCGCAGAGGATATTGTGATCACCACGGGCTGCCATGAAGCGCTGTCCGTGTCGATCCGTGCGGTGTGTGAACCGGGTGATATTATCGCCGTTGAATCTCCGACATTTCATGGCACGATGCAGACCCTGCGCGGGCTTGGTATCCGTGCCATTGAAATCCCTACCGATTCGGTGACGGGCATTAGCCTCGAAGCTCTGGAGTTGGCATTCGAGCAGTGGCCCATTAAAGCCGTGGTAGTAGTGCCAAATTGCAATAATCCACTCGGATTTATCATGCCCGAGGCGCGCAAGCGTGCGCTGCTGGCACTGGCACAGCGCTTTGATGCCGCGATTATTGAAGACGATGTCTACGGTGAATTGGCATGGGAGTATCCACGTCCCATTACCATTAAATCTTTGGATATGGATGGCAGGGTGTTGTTGTGTAGTTCATTCTCTAAGACGCTGGCTCCCGGGTTACGTGTTGGCTGGGTGGCACCTGGACGCTATCGCGATCGCGTCTTGCATATGAAATATATCGGCACGGGTTCAACAGCCACACAGCCGCAACATGCGGTGGCCGAATTTATTCGTCTTGGTCACTATGGGCCGCATTTACGCCGGATGCGCCAGGTTTATCAACGTAATTACGAGACTTTTAGCTGCTGGGTACGCCACTATTTCCCGTGCGGTATCTGTGTCTCGCGTCCGCAGGGCAGCTTCCTGATGTGGATTGAGTTACCTGAAGCGTTTGATGCGGTTCGGCTTAACACCGAACTTCGCACGTTGAACATTCAGGTCGCCGTCGGATCGCTGTTTTCTGCCTCGGGCAAATATCGTAACTGCTTGCGCCTGAATTATGGGTTGCCCATCAATGAGCATACAGAACAGGCCATCGCCCAACTTGGCGCTGCGGTGGAGCAGGCCATGCATGCCTGTCATATCGAAACGGAACCCGCTTCATCCCTGACTGATTAAAGTGGAAAGGCAGGGCTGGAGAGAGAGGTAGACCAGCCCTGGCCCACTGCCAGCGACAGCGGGCAGGCACACTTTATCCTGACCGGAAAAACACGCTAGCCCGCAGGAAGCGGACTGCGCGTGAGGTTCCAGCCAAATTACTCTGATTGCAGAACGTTACAACGCTTCTGCGGGCTGGGTTCCAGCTTCAACCAGTGCCAGCAGCTCCTGTGTCGCCTGACGCCAGTCTCCCGCCTGAGTAATGGCGCTCACCACGGCAACGCTTCCAACGCCAGTGGCCAAAACTTCAGGTACGCGCGCAAGGGATATACCGCCAATCGCCACAGTCGGTATATCCTGCAACCGCGCCATGTGGCGTTTCAATTCTACGACGCCCTGAGGTTCCGAAGGCATATCTTTGGTTTGTGTGGGATAAATATGCCCCAATGCAATGTAGGAAGGACGCAGTGCCAGCGCGCGGTCTAACTCGGCATCATCATGAGTCGATAACCCAAGACGCAAACCTGCCTGGCGGATAGCGTCCAGATTAGCCACGTCCAAATCTTCCTGACCAAGATGCACGCCATAGGCGTTATATTTGATCGCTAATCGCCAGTAATCGTTGATAAACAGGCGTGCACGATACTGCTTGCCCAGCGCAATTGCCTCGCGCACTGCGTCTTCTACTTCATGATCCTGGCAATCTTTGATGCGCAACTGGATGGTGCGAACGCCAGCCTCCAGTAAGCGTGCAATCCACTCTACGCTATCAACAACAGGGTACAGCCCCAGTTTCGGGGCCGTGGCTGGAAAGGCATCGGTCATACTTTTTCCTCTTTAAGGGCATCGGCGGCGTGATAAAGCTCGCCACCACGACTGCGGAAGGCATCCGACATCTGCGCCATGCCAATTTCAATGGGCTGGGCTTCTGCCTGCTGGCGAGCAGCATATTCGCGCACTTCCTGGGTAATTTTCATCGAACAGAATTTTGGACCGCACATTGAGCAGAAGTGAGCCACTTTGCCCGATTCCTGCGGCAATGTCTCATCGTGATAAGCGCGTGCCGTATGCGGATCGAGCGCCAGATTGAACTGATCCTCCCAACGGAATTCAAAGCGTGCTTTCGACATGGCGTTATCACGGATCTGTGCGCCAGGATGGCCCTTAGCCAGATCGGCGGCATGCGCGGCGATCTTGTAGGTAATCAGCCCCTGCTTCACATCTTCTTTATTCGGCAAACCGAGGTGCTCTTTCGGTGTGACGTAGCACAGCATGGCGCAGCCAAACCAACCAATCATCGCGGCACCAATGCCGGAGGTAAAATGATCGTACCCGGGGGCGATATCGGTGGTCAGTGGGCCAAGCGTGTAAAACGGCGCTTCGTGACAGTGCTCTAACTGTTCGGTCATGTTGCGGCGGATCATCTGCATTGGCACATGGCCTGGACCTTCAATCATTACCTGCACATCGTATTCCCAGGCGATCCTGGTCAACTCACCTAAGGTATGCAACTCGGCAAACTGGGCTTCATCGTTGGCGTCCTGAATCGATCCCGGACGCAGGCCATCACCGAGTGAGAGCGCGACATCATAGGCAGCGCAGATTTCACAGATCTCGCGGAAATGCAGATAGAGGAAACTCTCTTGATGATGTGACAGGCACCACTTCGCCATGATCGAACCACCACGCGAGACAATACCGGTCAGACGATTAGCCGTCATCGGCACATAGCGCAGCAGCACACCAGCGTGAATAGTGAAGTAATCCACCCCCTGTTCTGCTTGCTCGAGCAGGGTATCGCGGAAAATCTCCCAGTTAAGGTCTTCCGCCACGCCATTCACTTTCTCCAGTGCCTGATAAATGGGCACAGTACCAATCGGCACCGGGCTGTTTCGCAAAATCCACTCGCGCGTTTCATGGATATAGCGGCCTGTGGAGAGGTCCATCACGGTATCCGCACCCCAGCGTGTTGACCACACCAGTTTCTCCACTTCCTCTTCGATCGATGAGCTCACCGCTGAGTTGCCTATATTGGCGTTCACCTTCACCAGAAAGTTACGGCCAATGATCATCGGCTCTGATTCGGGGTGATTAATATTGGAGGGTATGATAGCGCGGCCGCTGGCAACTTCCTGGCGCACAAATTCGGCGGTGATGTTTTCCGGCAGATTGGCACCAAAACTGTGGCCCGGGTGCTGTTGCAGTAGCACTTCACCACGAATACGTTCGCGGCCCATGTTTTCTCGCACCGCGATGAATTCCATCTCGGGTGTAATCATGCCCTGACGTGCGTAATGCAGCTGTGTGACGCAGCGGCCAGCTTTGGCACGACGCGGCTGCGGTAACTGCTCGAAACGCAGGTGATCCAGCCCTTCATCGGCTAAGCGTTGCTGGGTGTATTGCGAACTCAACTGGTGGATCGCTTCGCTGTCATCGCGTTCAGCGATCCAGTTTTCACGCAATCGGTCTAATCCCCGATGCACATCAATGGTGGCCGCGGGGTCGCCATAAGCACCTGCCGTGTCATATACCGGCACTGGTTCGTTGTGCTCATACTGTGGATTCTCTTTTGTGCCACCGATGTGTGTAGGGCTAAGCTGGATTTCGCGCATCGGCACACGGATATCCGCTCGGCTGCCGGTAATCCAGATACGTTTTGAATTGGGGAAAGCGGTGCCTTGCAGCGAATCGATAAATTCCTGCGCTTGTGCACGTTGTTCACGACGAGAAGTTTTAGCAACAGACATAGCAAATTTCCTGAATTAAGGGGAAGTTGCTTGTCCAGAGTTCGGAAGGAGTAACAGGGACGATGCCGGGCGCCAACACGCATCGCTCTGTGAATGTCTACTCTTGTTCCCTTCGCAGGTACTAACCTGATCAGGTTCCGCGGATCCCGAATAAACGGTCTCAGCCCCAGAGGGCACTCCGACAAGGTAAGCGTCTGTGGTTTAAGCTACTTTGCTGGCCATTTCTCGCCTGGGCAGTGCTCGTGACCGTCACGTACTTCGTGTACGCTCCGGTCCCTGCGCGCTGTCCGAGCGTGAACTGGCTGCGCACGCTACGCTTAAACCGCAAACTTGCCACTCATAAACATGGCAATAAAAAAGCCCATTCAGCATAAAAGGGCTTTTTCGGAATAACAAGTTTTTTACATGGGGCCGAAGTTAAGCGGGGCGAGCCATGCTGCTTTCATTGGCGACCGGTGGGCGCGCCAGCTGGTTATCCCAGGCGAGTTGCACCAGCTTATCTTCCAGCGTGAAGCGCGACTCCAGCACTTCACCCACTTCGGATAACGCCTTCTGGAATTCTACGCAGTTATCGTCGTTGATGGCCTGCTGCAGATGGCTGTCATACAGTTGCATCATGCGATCGGTATTCGCTTCCAGAGCGGGATAGAGTTGGGCTGCCGCAATGAGTGGGCTATCGCCTTCCATCTCACTGATAATGCGTTCATAAATACTGAAATGACCGGTTGAGAGGTAATCAACCAGGCCGTGACAAAACGCATCCAGCGCCTGTTCATCCAGGGCACTGAGCGCCTCTTTGTTTGGCTTGATGCCAATTAATGCGTAATAGCTGACAAGCAACTGTCGGCGCGCGCGCAGCCACGCATCAACGAGTTCATTACCGCCACTTACACGCCTGGCCAGGTCATCTAACTGGGTAAGCATATGGGGCTCCGGGTGAGTTATAGTTATCCATTCCACACTTAACATCAGGATTTCAGCGTGCCATTTGACGCTAAGGACAACGAATAAGATGCAACGTGAGATCTCAAGCGTAGACGCTGGCTGGTGGATTGTCAGCCATGAACAAAAACTTTGGTTACCGCAAGGTGAACTGCCGCATGGCTTATCCGGCGATTTTGGCCTGACTGGAAAAACCGCGATTTTGATTGGCGAATGGCAGGCGGAAAATGTCTGGCTGATACGTGAATCACGACCTGACAATATGGGCTCTGTTCGCCAGCTTATCGACGAAGATGTTGGGCTTTTTCAGATGGTTGGGCGTGGAGTTCAACTCGCCGAATTCTACCGCTCACACCGCTGGTGTGGCTACTGCGGCCACGAAATGCACCTCAGTAAACGCGAATTTGCCTGCCTGTGTCACCATTGCCGCGAGCGCTATTACCCGCAGATTGCACCGTGCATCATCGTAGCGATTCGCCGGGGGGAGGAGATTCTGCTGGCCAACCATGCGCGTCATCGCAACAGCATTTACACAGTATTAGCTGGCTTTGTTGAGGTCGGGGAGACGCTGGAGCAGGCCGTCGCGCGTGAAGTGATGGAAGAGAGCAACGTCCGGGTTAAAAATGTCCGCTACGTCACCTCGCAGCCCTGGCCGTTCCCGCATTCATTAATGATGGCGTTTATGGCCGAATATGAGGGCGGTGAGTTGCAGCATGATGGCAAAGAGTTGCTGGATGCCGGCTGGTATCGCTATGACGATTTGCCCTTGTTACCGCCACCGGGCACGGTGGCACGGCGGTTGATTGAAGATACCGTTGCCCTGTGTCGCGCCAGCGCGCCGTGAAAATGCTACACTGGCGGCCTTAGCATGAGAGAGCCCATTATGAGTGAACTGAAGAACGATCGTTATCTGCGTGCCCTGTTACGTCAGCCGGTGGATGTCACCCCTGTATGGATGATGCGACAAGCCGGGCGTTATTTGCCGGAGTACAAAGCCACGCGTGCTGAAGCCGGTGATTTTATGTCGCTGTGTAAGAATGCGGAGCTGGCGTGCGAAGTCACCCTGCAGCCGCTGCGTCGTTATGCGCTGGATGCCGCGATCCTCTTCAGCGATATCCTGACGATTCCTGATGCGATGGGGCTGGGGCTCTATTTCGAAACGGGCGAAGGTCCGCGCTTCTCAAATCCTATTACCTGCCGTGCAGATGTAGACAAACTGCCGATTCCGGATCCAGAAGATGAGCTGGGTTATGTGATGAATGCGGTGCGTACCATTCGCCATAACCTGAAAGGTGAAGTGCCGTTGATCGGCTTCTCCGGCAGCCCGTGGACGCTGGCGACCTACATGGTTGAAGGCGGCAGCAGCAAAGCGTTCACCAAAATTAAAAAGATGATGTATGCCGAGCCGCAAACCCTGCACAAGCTGCTGGATAAGCTGGCTGACAGTGTCATCCATTACCTGAACGCCCAGATCAAAGCCGGTGCACAGTCGATTATGGTCTTCGACACCTGGGGCGGCGTGCTGACCGGCCGCGATTACCGTGAGTTTTCACTCTACTATATGCACAAAATCGTTGATAGCGTGCTGCACGAGAACGAAGGTCGCCGTGTGCCGATTACGCTGTTCACCAAAGGTGGTGGTCAGTGGCTGGAAGCTATCGCAGCGACCGGATGTGATGCGCTGGGACTGGACTGGAGCACCGATATTGCCGATGCGCGTCGTCGCGTGGGTGACAAAGTTGCGTTGCAGGGCAACATGGATCCTTCCATGCTGTATGCGCCTCCGGCACGTATCGAGCAGGAAGTGGCCACTATCCTTGAAGGCTTTGGCACGGGTGAAGGGCATGTCTTCAACCTGGGACATGGCATTCATCAGGATGTGCCGCCAGAGCACGCCGGTGCATTCGTCGAAGCCGTACATCGTCTGTCTCGCCCTTATCATCAGGGTTAAGCATGGATTTAGCCGCGCTGCGGGCTGAACAGTTACAACGCGCTGCTAACGTGGTACGGCAGGATGATTTCGACGTCCTGCCGCCTCGTTTTATCGCCGGTGCGGACGTCGGTTTTGAACAGGAAGGTGACATCACGCGTGCGGCACTGGTGGTATTAGAATATCCCTCATTGCAGCTGGTGGAGCACCGTATAGCACGCCTCGCGACCACCATGCCTTACATCCCGGGTTTCTTATCGTTTCGCGAAGTCCCCGCACTGCTTGCAGCCTGGCAGCAGCTGAAACACCAACCCGATCTTTTATTTGTTGATGGTCATGGTATTGCCCATCCCCGTCGCCTCGGCGTGGCTGCGCATTTTGGCTCGCTGGTGGATGTTCCAACCATTGGCGTGGCGAAAAAACGGCTCTGCGGGCGTTTTACCGAATTGGATGCTGAACCGGGGAGCCGCCAGCCACTGATGGATAAAGGCGAACAAATTGGCTGGGTGTGGCGCAGTAAAGCGCGCTGCAACCCTTTGTTCGTCTCAACCGGGCATCGTGTCAGTATGGACAGCGCACTGAATTGGGTGGAGAAATGTACCGCGGGCTATCGTTTGCCCGATCCTACACGCTGGGCCGATGCGGTTGCTTCGGGGCGTCCTGCGTTTCTGCGTTGGCAAAATGCGCGTTAACGCTGTTTGCGCGCGGCTTTTGCGGTACACTGCCGCCAGCTAACCTATTGAGAGTAAGTTTGATGTTACAGAACCCCGTCCATTTGCGTCTGGCGAAGCTGGAAAGCTGGCAGCATATGACCTTTATGGCCTGTCTGTGCGAGCGGATGTTCCCCAATTATTGGGCCTTCTGTCAGCAGACTGAATTCGCCGATCCGCAACTCTATCGTCGCATCCTTGACCTTGTCTGGGAGAGCCTGACGGTTAAAGACGCCAAAATTAACTTCGATAGCCAACTGGAGAAGCTGGAATCCGCGATTCCGAATGGCGATGATTTTGATATCTATGGTGTCCACCCAGCGATCGATGCCTGTGTTGCGTTGAGCGAAGTTGTGCATGCACAACTCAGCGGCGAAACTCTGGAGCACGCAATCGAAGTCAGTCGCACCTCGATTACCACCGTCGCTATCCTTGAAATGACGCAGGCCGGTCGTGAAATGACCGATGAAGAGCTGCGTGAAAATCAGGCGGTGATTGATGAATGGGATCTGCAGTGGGAGATTTTCCGTCTGCTGGCAGACTGCGAAGAACGCGACCTTGAGCTGATTAAGGGGTTACGTTCTGACCTGCGCGAAGCGGGAATCAGTAACATCGGTATACTTTTTCAGCAATAAGGCGATAAAACGTGACTTCAGGCCTGAATTACCGCGCCTGGAGGCTTCACATCAGCCCCCTGTCTGGTCTACATTTGGGGGGCTGAAAATTGTGGCTATCTTTGCGTGCAGGTTGAAGAGTGCCAGAATATGGCTTTTCCCTCGCACTCGTTGCTTAGCAAGCGATAAATACACTTTAAGGATAACTTATGAACAAGACTCAACTGATTGATGTGATCGCAGAGAAAGCTGACCTGTCAAAAACCCAGGCTAAAGCTGCGCTGGAATCTACCCTGGCTGCGATCACTGAGTCTCTGAAAGAAGGTGATGCTGTACAACTGGTTGGTTTTGGTACTTTTAAAGTGAACCACCGCGCTGAGCGTACCGGTCGCAACCCACAGACTGGTAAAGAGATCAAAATCGCGGCAGCTAACGTGCCAGCGTTCGTCTCTGGTAAAGCTCTGAAAGACGCTGTTAAGTAAGTTTTCCGCATCGCGGTTTAAGCTTTAAAAGAGGGGCGACACGCCCCTTTTTGTTATTGGGGCCTTTCATGCTGAACACGATTACTCAGCGCGTCTGCGCCCTGTTACTCGGTGCGCTGCTCGCGGGCTGTAGTTCCACCTCTGATCTCCCTGCCTTTACGGCAAGTGGCTATCTGGCCGATCGTGGCACTGTGCGCATCTGGCGCAAAAACAGTGACCATCAGGCTGTCCATCTTCGCACTGTTTATACCCCTTTCAATGGCGATGCCATGGAAACTACTGACTACAACTGGCAACAGAACCACCTGATCAGCGTTGAGCGCGTTGTGGCGGGTGAGCAACCCGATGACGTGACGTTGCGTTTTGACCATCTGGGTAATCTTAATTTTATGCAGCGTCAGCTGGCCGGCCGTCGTGAAGCGGTAAGTGGTGATACGGTTGAGCTCTATCGTTTCGACGCGCAACGTATGCTGGAGCAAAGTAATGCGTTGCTGAGTGGCCGTGTATTACTGAAGCAGGGGCATTGGCTGGGCGCTACGCAGGTGCGCGATTGTGATGGCAAAGTGGTGAATGCACCCTTTGATAGCGGAATCATTGCCACGCTATCTCAGCAGCAGCAACACCAGCCACAGTCGTTGATGGTGTCATGGTTGGAGGCACCTGAAGGCGTGCAGTTGTTGCGGGCGACGCCAGAGGATGAGTGTAGCTGGCAGCCGAAAGAGAGTGATTTCTGAGTTGGGAAAAAACAAGGGGCGCTGAGCGCGCCCCTTGATGATTACTTGCGATTAATCGCGCGGTAACCAATATCTTTACGGCAGAAGCTGCCTTCCCAGGAAATATGTTTCGCCAGCGCATAGGCATTCTTCTGCGCGGCAGCCACATCTTCGCCCAGGGCAGTGACGCACAGCACGCGTCCACCGTTGGTGACCACCACATCATCTTTCATCGTGGTGCCCGCGTGGAACACTTTACCGTCCGGCACTTCTTCCAGCGGCAGACCGTGGATTTGATCACCGATGTTGTAATCCGCGGGATAGCCGCCAGCCGCCAGCACGACACCCAGCGATGGGCGTGGATCCCACTGCGAGGTCTGCTGATCCAGCTTGCCATCCACTGCGGCCAGGCACAGCTCAACCAGATCTGACTGCAGACGCAGCATGATCGGCTGGGTTTCTGGATCGCCAAAGCGGCAGTTGAACTCGATCACTTTCGGCTGACCGGCTTTATCGATCATCAGGCCGGCATATAGGAAGCCGGTATAGGTGTTGCCTTCCGCTTTCATGCCGTTAACGGTTGGCCAGATAATCTGGTCCATCACACGCTGGTGGATCTCATCGGTGACAACCGGGGCTGGCGAGTAAGCACCCATGCCTCCGGTATTCGGGCCGGTATCACCATCGCCTACACGTTTATGATCCTGGCTGGTGGCCATGGGTAACACGTTGTCGCCATCCACCATCACGATAAAGCTGGCTTCTTCGCCGTCGAGGAACTCTTCAATGACGATACGATGGCCTGCATCGCCGAAAGCGTTACCTGCCAGCATGTCCTGCACTGCAGCTTCCGCTTCAGCCAGTTCCATCGCGACGATAACCCCTTTACCGGCTGCCAGACCATCCGCTTTAATCACGATCGGTGCGCCTTTCTCACGCAGGTAAGCCAGCGCGGGCTCAACTTCCGTAAAGTTCTGGTATTCAGCGGTAGGGATCTGCTGGCGTGCCAGGAAATCTTTGGTGAAAGCTTTTGATCCTTCCAGCTGTGCAGCCGCCTGCGTTGGGCCAAAGATTTTCAGACCTGCTGCACGGAACGCATCGACCACGCCAATCACCAGCGGCGCTTCTGGGCCTACGATGGTCAGATCGATCTTCTCTTTCTGAGCAAAGGCTAACAGTGCAGGAACGTCAGTGGCGCTGATCGCCACGTTCTGCAGTGCAGGTTCCAGTGCGGTACCCGCGTTGCCCGGTGCAACAAAGACCGTTTCGGCCAGCGGTGACTGTGCTGCTTTCCATGCCAACGCGTGTTCACGTCCACCATTACCAATCACTAAAATTTTCATCTATACAGCTCCAGGCTATTAATGGCGGAAGTGACGCATGTCGGTGAAGATCATTGCAATACCGTGCTCATCAGCGGCGGCAATCACTTCATCATCACGGATAGAACCACCTGGTTGAATCACACAGCTGATACCTACAGCAGCCGCTGCGTCGATACCATCGCGGAACGGGAAGAACGCATCAGACGCCATGGCTGAACCTTTAACTTCTAAACCTTCGTCGCCTGCTTTGATACCGGCAATTTTGGCAGAATAAACGCGGCTCATCTGTCCGGCGCCTATGCCGATAGTCATATTGTCGCGTGCGTAGACAATGGCGTTGGATTTCACGAACTTGGCTACTTTCCAGCAGAACAGCGCATCACGCAGTTCCTGCTCGCTTGGCTGGCGCTTAGTCACGACTCGCAGCTGACTGGCATCAACCATACCGAGATCGCGATCCTGAACCAGCAGGCCGCCATTAACACGCTTGAAGTCCAGTGCAGCAACACGGCCCTGCCACTGGCCACAAACCAGCACGCGAACGTTCTGTTTTGCTGCGGTAACTTTAAGTGCCCCTTCGCTGGCTGAAGGGGCAATGATCACTTCGACAAACTGACGGCTGATGATCGCCTGGGCAGTGGCTTCATCCAATTCACGGTTGAAAGCGATGATGCCGCCAAAAGCAGAAGTTGGATCAGTTTTGTAAGCGCGCTCATAGGCGTCAAGAATCGAACCGCCCACTGCCACACCACACGGGTTAGCATGCTTAACGATCACGCAAGCGGCTTCATCAAACTCTTTCACACACTCAAGCGCGGCATCGGTATCCGCGATGTTGTTGTAAGAGAGCGCTTTGCCCTGTACCTGCTGTGCAGTCGCAACAGAAGCTTCTGCCACATTCTCTTCTATATAGAAGGCAGCGTCCTGATGGCTGTTCTCGCCGTAACGCATATCCTGCTTCTTGATGAAGTTGAGGTTCAGCGTTCGTGGGAAGCGGCCGGCAGGCTCTTTGCTGTCGCTATGATAAGCCGGTACCAGGCTGCCAAAGTAGTTGGCAATCATGCTGTCGTAGGCTGCGGTGTGTTCGAAGGCTTTGATCGCCAGATCGAAACGGGTGTCCAGCGTCAGGGAGTTTTCGTTGACGTCCAGCTCGGCGATGATGGCCTCGTAGTCGCTGCTCTTCACCACGATTGCCACATCTTTGTGGTTCTTCGCAGCGGAGCGCACCATGGTTGGGCCACCGATATCGATATTCTCTACCGCGTCTGCCAGTGAGCAATCGGGTTTGGCAACGGTTTGAGCGAAGGGATAAAGGTTTACCACCACCATATCGATAGGGTTGATCGCGTGCTCGGCCATGATCGCATCATCGGTGCCGCGACGGCCCAGAATACCGCCATGCACTTTCGGGTGCAGCGTTTTGACGCGTCCATCCATCATTTCCGGGAAACCGGTGTAGTCAGAGACTTCGGTGACGGGCAGGCCCGCATCTGCCAGCAGGCGAGCAGTACCACCTGTGGAGAGCAGCTCAACACCACGGCTGGAGAGTGCCTGAGCAAATTCGAGGATACCGGCTTTATCAGAAACACTGAGAAGAGCGCGGCGTACTGGACGACGTTGTTGCATGGTGGTTTTATCCCTTGGCTTTGTTTCGCATAAATAAGAGCGTTACATCAAGCTTAGCGCTTCTCTTATATATAGAAGAGAGTACTTGCTTCATGTAACGCCCCAAAAGGGGCATCCTTGACGTCGCCGGGCATTGTAGCGAAAACGTTTGCGCGATGCTCGCCTAAATTCATTTGTGCAGATGAATGTGGATAACACTGTGTGTAAGTGGGTATAAGGCGGGGTTTTGCTGTGGAATGCAGCGAACGGTTGTTTTTGTTGAATTTAGCGGTTGCGCGCTGCGAACAACTCCCTATAATGCGCATCCATCGAGACGGCACAACGGTTTACGAAGTGCGGTGTTGACAGGAAGCTTCGCTAAGAACTTCCGCCAGAGAAAAAATGCTGAAAAAAGTGTTTGACTCTGAAGGAGGAAAGCGTAATATACGCCACCTCGCAACAGCAGCTTAAGGCGCTGATTGCACCGCTCTTTAACAATTTATCAGACAATCTGTGTGGGCACTCGCAG
>NZ_CAJCKS010000066.1:0-26328 GCF_903970985.1 Pantoea sp. ME81
ATTGAAGGGCAGAAACTGGATACCTGTGCGCTGGTAAATGGCGGCTCTACCCAGCTCATTGATCGCTTGCGCCATCAATCCATCGGTGCGCGAGTCACGATAACTGACCGTTTCGCCCACCCGATCGCCGTTGGCATCCAGCAGCACCAGATCCACGCCCCAGGTATCAATGCCGATGCTGTCCGGCACGATGCCCTCATCATCTAACTGCGCCAGCCCTGCGCGAATCGCCTGCTCCAGACTGTCGAGATCCCAGCAGTCATAACCGGTGCGACGAACACGCTGGTTGGCAAAACGGCACACTTCACGCAGGGTGATGCGCTGGTTAGCAGAGGTCCATTGTGCGAGCATCACGCGCCCGCTGGATGCGCCTAAATCAATGGCAACAATGTTACGCATACTCATGGCGTTTCTTCCTGTGATGAGATGGCTTTAGCGTATGAATACTGGCGCTTTGCCACCTTCCCCTTACTGCCAGCGCGTGATAGTCGATGGCAGGCTGGCAAAGATGATCGTGAGAAAGCTCACAGAACCGGGGAACAACAGAGTTGTGAGCTTTACCGCAATTCCATCAATCACTTGGCCGATCTTGAATAATTCGCCATTTTCCTGCGCTGTGCGGTTTAAATTTCAAGGTAAGGTGCACAGCGCCTGCGTAGACTCGGTTACAAAATTGTTAATCGAGAGGCGCATCATGACCGTTCTGCACAGTGCTGATTTCTTTCCGGAAGGAAACTACGCGATTGCTATTGAGCCGCGCGTACCGCAGCAGGCCTTTCCCGAACATCATCATGATTTCCATGAAATCGTGCTGGTTGAGCAAGGTTCCGGTATTCACGTGTTTAACGGCCAGCCGCAGACCCTGTGCGCCGGTTGCGTGTGCTTTGTGCGCGATCACGATCGCCATTTGTATGAGCAGACCGAGAATTTGTGCCTGACTAATGTGCTTTATCGCAGCCCGGCAGCGTTTCGTTTTCTCTCTGGTTTACAGTCATTGCTGCCCGGCGATGAAAACGGTAACTATCTGTCGCACTGGCGTATCAATCACAAGGTGATGGCGCAGGCGCTGCAGATTGTGACGCAGATGAAACAGCAGGAGATCTGGTCGCTGGAGCGTCAGGCGCATCAGGAACAGCTCTTCTTGCAACTGCTGGTGCTGTTGCGCGAAGCCGGTCACAACGATCAGGCGCAGGATCAGGAAGCACGTCTGCATCGGTTGCTTGACTGGCTCAATGGGCACTACAGTGAAGATATTGAATGGGATGCACTGGCCGATCGCTTCTCGCTTTCGCTGCGCACCCTGCATCGTCAGATGAAGCAGCAAACCGGCAATACGCCGCAGCGCTACCTGAATCGTCTGCGCTTATTGCAGGCCCGGCATTTACTGCGCCATAGCGATATGCGCATAACGGACATCGCCTATCAGTGTGGATTTGGTGACAGCAACCATTTCTCCACGCTGTTTCGGCGGGAATTTGGCTGCGCGCCCCGAGCGGAGCGCCAGCAGATGATGTAACTGGAGTGGTTCCCATGTCGCTGATTTTGACGCGCGAAGACTATTTCCCGGCCACCAATCTGCCGATTGCGGTGGCCGAACGCATGCCTCAACCCTCCTTCCCCCCGCATCGTCATGAATTCAGTGAAATTGTGATCGTCTGGCGCGGCAACGGCTTGCACGTGCTTAACGATCGCCCGTGGTTGATTACCTGCGGCGATGTGTTCTATATCCGCGACAATGATTGCCACAGTTATGACAGCGTCAACGATTTGGCGCTGGATAACATTCTTTACTGCCGCGATCGCTTTCGTCTGAGTCTGGACTGGAGCCAGCTGCTGCCCCCACAGGACGATGATGCACCCAGCTGCTGGCGCTTAACCACGCGCGGCATGGCGCTGGCGCGTGGCGTGATCAGCCAGCTCGAGCGGGAGAGCCGTAAAAGCGATTCGTTGTCGATCCAGCTCTCTGAAGCGCTGTTCCTGCAGCTGGCGTTGATCTTGCGCCGGCATGGTTATGCCGCCGACCGTCCATGGGCGCTGCCGGAGGGTGAACAGCTTGATTTACTGATGTCTGCCTTACAGGGTGCACTGCACCGCCCATTCGACCTGGCCCATTTTTGCCAGCAAAATGAATTAAATGAGCGTGCACTGAAGCAGCTGTTTCGTCAGCAAACCGGCATGACGGTGGGACACTATTTGCGGCAGCTACAGCTGTGCCAGGCAAAATATTTGTTGCGCACCCAGGATTGTTTAATCAGTGAAGTGGCCGCGCGCTGCGGCTTTGATGATAGCAATTACTTCTCGGTGGTGTTTACGCGGGATACTGGTTTGACACCCAGTGCCTGGCGCCAGCGTTTTCTTCCTCAGCACGCCTCACTGAGCGATAAAATAAAAGCCTGACGCACCTTGCCGTGCGTCAGGCTTGTTCTAAAGCGGCCAATTCATTAGCCGTTGGCCATGCCCAATCCGACGATGTTGGCCGCAATGATGATCACCACACAACCCAGCGACAGCACGCGAACCGGACGCTGCCCCACCGCTTTCCACTCTTTTAGCACCAGACCCACCAAACCACCGCACAGTACATACAGGCTCATGTGCAGCATCCAGCTGACAAAGTCATATTGCGCAGGAATTTTCGCGTGGCCCCAGGCGTAGAAGAAGAACTGCAGATACCACATGGTGCCGCCCAGCACGGCGAAGGCCACGTTGGCGATCAGCATCGGTTTCGCCACTGAGAAATCACGGCGCACTGACAGTTCCGGTTTGATCGCCAGGCGGATAAAGCAGTAGGCCAGATTCACTAAGGCGCCGCCGCCCATGATCACCACATAGCTGGGTAAGGCCACGTACAGCGGATTGATACCCAGATTGGCTGCCGCTTCATGCATCGGTTTCGCCGCATCCATCGCGAAAGACATCCCGGCGGAGAAGATGCCACACAGTACCGCCAGCACCAGCCCTTTCTTCAGATTAAACTCTTCGGCATTGATGCCGAGTGCACGCTCTTTCAACAAACCGGCACGTGAAACGATCGCCACACCCACCAACGCCACCAGTACGCCTAACAACGTCATTCGTCCGCCCGGCGAGCTGAACAGCTCTACAAAGCGTCCCTGCAACAGCGGCGTCATCAAGGTGCCCACCACGAGGGTGATACCGATGGCAATACCAATGCCCATCGACATGCCGAGATAACGCATGGTCAGGCCATAGTTGATATTTCCGACGCCCCACATGGCACCAAACAGAAACACCGGCAGCAGCTGCGAGAAGCTAAAACTACCGTAATACGCCCAGAAGTTGGGCAGCAGCACCGCGCTAACCGCCCAGGGCAGAATCAGCCATGACATTACGCCACCGACTGACCACATTGTTTCCCATGACCACTTTTTTACCTGCTTAAACGGAGCATAAAAACATGCGGCACTGGCGGCACCCACCAGATGCCATAAAATACCGGCAAGAATGGCACTGTTCATTGTTATTCCTTCGTAAGGTTGAGGCCCACAGGAAACCGACAGTTTCCCGATTAGCAGCAGTCTACGGTGTGCAGCTTTTCATCAGCCTTTGGATGGCTGCCGGAAAGCGCGCGCTGCTGGCAAAATTCGGCGGGTCTTCAACATGAGGATCACAAAATTGCATTTGCGGGCATCAATCGGGCTGGTTTTTATAAGTCACTTATTATTGGGGATATTTTTTATTTTTGTTGTGTTGATCGACACAGTTTTTGACTGACTGCCAGCCTGCTGTTTAACATGGCATTCACGCAAAGCCGCCCGATGAGCTTTCCCCCACGTGGCGAATTCCGTATAACGTTGGAAAAATCATCGCAACGAAGGAATGAGATGAATAGCAAAAGGTTGACGCTGCTGTTGTCGCAGCCGGTGAGCCGCGTGATGCTGGATGATATCCGCTCCATTGTGCCGCCCCAGGCGTTAAACGTGTTCATTAATGGATTGGATGAAGAGCGTTACGCCACACTTGACTGCATCCAGAGCGAAGAGAACTGCGCCCTGCTGGCTTCGGCCATCGTGGTGTGGCGTCAACTCGGGCATGTTCACCGCATTCGGTATCAGAAAGGCGAACATCTGCGCGAGGTGGATGACGCCAGCCAATTCCAGCTGTTCAGTATGATGAAAACCCATCGCGCCATTGTTCAACTCGCTTAACGATCAGGATAATTATGAAAATCGGACTGCTCTTCCCTATTGCCATCATCATTGCTGGCGTCAGTTTCCTCGCCTGGTTTATCGCCAGCGGTGCGGCGGTGCCGGGCTCCTGATATTTTTGCTGAAAAGGATGATTAGCTAACACGCTGAATACGCGGCATTTCATCAGGAATGCTGCGTCTGTCGTACCGTTCTTCCCTTCTCTGCCATCTCGTCATCCGCTCTGGCACTGACAAAAAGGTGCTACACCTTGATCTGTTTCACTCTCGATTCACACCCTGATAACGAAACCGATCGCGGAGACCCTACAGATGACAACACACCATCAACATTACATTAATGGCGCGTTTGTAAACGATCAGAACGATAAATGGATTGAGGTCATCAATCCGGCGACTGAAGCGCTGCTGTCACGCGTGCCGCAAGGCACTCAGCAAGATGCAGCACAGGCAATTGCGGCCGCAGATACTGCACAACCCGGCTGGGAAGCGTTGCCCGCAGTAGAACGCGGCAACTGGTTGCGTAAAATTGCCGCCGGTATCCGCCAGCGTGAACCCGAATTGACGGCCACGATTGTGGCGGAAGGCGGTAAAACGCAGGGGCTGGCGCAAACTGAAGTGCTTTTCACCGCCGATTATCTGGATTACATGGCCGAATGGGCGCGTCGTTATGAAGGTGAAATCGTCAATAGCGATCGTCCAAATGAAAATATCTTTGTATTTAAGAAAGCCATCGGTGTCACCACCGGTATCCTGCCGTGGAATTTCCCCTTCTTCCTGATTGCGCGTAAAGCCGCTCCGGCGCTGATTACCGGCAACACTATTGCCATCAAACCCAGTGAGCTCACCCCTAACAACGCGGCGATTTTCGCGCAGATTGTGCATGAGATTGGCCTGCCGAAGGGCGTGATCAACTTTGTGTTTGGTTATGGTCCTGAAGTCGGTCAGGAGCTGGCGGCGAACCCGAAAGTCGGTTTGGTGAGCCTGACCGGCAGCGTCGGCGCGGGCATTGCCACCATGCAAGCCGCAGCGAAAAATGTCACCAAGGTGTCGCTGGAACTCGGCGGCAAAGCCCCCGCGATTGTCATGGATGATGCGGACCTGGATCTCGCTGTGAAGGCGATTGTCAGCTCACGCGTGATCAACACCGGACAGGTGTGCAATTGTGCGGAACGCGTGTATGTCCAGGAAGGCATTTATGATCGCTTTATCACCGCTCTGACTGCCGCAATGAAGCAGGTGAAGTTTGGCAATCCGGCCGAACAAACCGATATCGACATGGGCCCGCTGATCACCGCCGCCGCGCTGGAACGCGTGGAGCAGAAAGTGGCCAAAGCGGTGTCTGAAGGCGGAAAAGTAGTGCTGGGCGGCAAACGCGCCGGTGATAAAGGGTTCTACTTCGAACCGACGATTATTACCGGTGTGCGTCAGGAGATGGAGATCATGCGTGAAGAGATCTTTGGTCCGGTATTACCAGTGATGACCTTTAAAACCCTTGATGAAGCCGTCGCGCTGGCTAACGATTGTGAATATGGCCTGACCTCTTCGATCTACACGCAAAATCTGAACACGGCGATGATTGCGCTGCGTCAGTTGAAGTTTGGTGAGACCTACATCAATCGCGAGAACTTCGAGGCGATGCAAGGATTCCATGCGGGCTGGCGCAAATCGGGTATCGGTGGTGCAGATGGACGTCACGGACTGGAAGAGTATCTGCAAACCCACGTGGCGTATTTGCAGTTCTCCTGAGTGAAATACCTGGCTGAGTAGGTTACCAGCCAGGTATCGTTATGAGGTGAAGTCGTGCCATAACTGGCGCATTTCTTCAGGCTGCGCAATGGAATGCGCAGCTCCGGTATGTCTAAGCTCTTCGCTTTTAGATAAGGGGCAAAGCTAATCCGCTCAACCGCCTTTAAGCGATGCGCTTCTGGCTGCGCAGCAAAGCTAATCCACTCAGTACCGACATCGCCATCAGGTAATAGCCGGGCGCGAGGCTGGTGCCGGTGGCAGTGATCAGCAGCGTACAAATCAGCGGTGCAAAACCACCAAACACCGTCACCGCGACGTTATAGCTGATCGCCATCCCACTGGCGCGAGTACCAATTGGGAACAAGTCGGCCATCACCGACGGTACCGTCGAGAAATAGATTGATTTCAGCAACGCCATCCAGCACACCAGAATAATCAAGGTGGTCGGCGTGGTGTGATTCACCACCAGCTTAAACGCCGGATAGATAGTGATGATCAACAGGAGCAGCGAACCCCACATCAACGGCACGCGACCAACACGCTCCGCCAGTAAGCCCATCAGCGGCGTCACCACTGTCAGGATCACCCCGGCCAGCAAGGTCGCAGTGAACGCGGCGGAACCTGGCAGATGCAGGTTTTTGGTGGCGTAAGTTGGCACATAGTTGAGCATGTAGTTTACTGCGGTGGAGATCACCATCAGGCCAATCGCCAGCAGCATCAGCTCCTTCTGACGCCCGAACAGACGTTTCAGCGGAGCGGCTTCCGGCGCTTGCGCTTCAAAACTGGCAGGCTCATGCACATGGCGGCGGATATAGATCCCCAACGGACCAATCAGCAGACCGAAGGCAAACGGAATACGCCATCCCCAATCCTGAATCTGACTCTCCGTGAGGATCTGCGTCAACCCCAATCCAAACGCCGAGGCCAGCAGCGTACTCGCGCCTTGCGTGGCAAACTGCCAGCTGGCGATAAACGCCCTGCGCTCCGGGAAATGCTCGACCAGAAACGCCGTTGAGCTACCGAATTCGCCACCCGCTGAGAAGCCCTGTACCAAACGCGCCAGCAGAATCAGCAACGGCGCAATCAAACCAATAGTGCCATAGCTAGGCATAAAGGTGATCACCGCGCCGCCCAGCATCATCAGGTTAATCGACAGCAGCAGCGCCTTTTTACGCCCGTGGCGGTCGGCATAGTTACCCAGCACAATCGCGCCTAACGGACGAATCAGGAAGGAGACGCCGAAACTGCCAAAGGTCAACAGCAAAGAGACCGAGGGATCGCTGGTGGGGAAAAACGCATGGGCAATGTAGCTGGCAAAGAAGCCATACACAGCAATATCAAACCACTCCAGTGCATTACCAATACAGGTAGCAAACAGCGTTTTATGCAGATTCGGTTTGGTGCTGCTCAATGGGGCAGCCGTGTTAAGCGTACTCATGCAGCACCTCCTGCGTGCTGACGGTGTTTAGCCACCAGCTCGCTGCCCTGCTCGCCTAAATCCCACAGCAGTCGGGTCATAATTTGCAGACCTTCACGCGCAATCGACTTCAGCATATGTTCGTTGACGCCATGCTGACCGCAGGCCGGGTAGGAGTGCGGCACCCACAAGGTTGGCAGGCCGAGAATGTCTGAGAACACTTCGTTGGGCAGTGAACCGCCCAGATTCGGCAGCAGCGCCGGTTTTTTGCCGCTGGTCTCTGCCATGCTCGCCAGCACCCAATCCACCAGCGGATCGGTAGGATCGAGTCGCGTCGCCGGTGAGCCGCGCATAAACTCCACTTTTACGTAGCCAAAACCGTGCTGCGCCAGGTGCTCGCTAACATGCTGTGCCAGGTTTTCCCAATCGGTACCGACCACAAAGCGCAACTGGCACACCGCCGTGGCTTCACCGGGAATGGCATTCATCGGACGCGCAGGATTGCCGGTCAGGAACGCGAGGACTTCCAGTGTATTCCAGCCGTAGAGTCTTTCTGTCGGAGAAAGCGTCGGCTCGCCCCAGGTGGGATCAATCTCCGGATCACCTGGCATCCCCCCCACTTCGATGTCGCTGAGGATGTCGCGCACTTGCTGAGTGAGAGAGTCAGGTTTCAGCGCCTCAACCTGCAGCACGCCCCTTTCGTTCACCAGACAAGCAATGGCGTTGGCGAGTTGAGTACCCGGATTGGTCAATAAGCCGCCCCAGTTACCTGAGTGATAGGCGTTGTCACGCGCGGTGACGGTGAGACGGAAGTTGACCGCACCCCGGGAGCCAAGGAACAGGGTTGGGCGCACCGCATTGAGACGCGGGCCGTCAGAAGCGATAAACAGATCGGCTTTAAGCAGTTCAGCATGATGCTGGCACAGCTGAGCCAGACCCGGTGAGCTGATCTCCTCACCCATCTCAAACAGCATTTTGCAGTTGAATCCGAGTCGTCCACCACGCGCTTTAAACACCTGCTCCAGCGCAGCAAGGTTAACGCAGTGCTGGCCTTTGTTATCCGCGCTGCCGCGTGCGTACCAACGATCGCCTTCTTCCACCAACTGCCACGGCGATAGGCCTTCGCGCCAGTTTTCGTCATCGCCGAACACCACATCGCCATGGCCGTAGCTCAGCAAGGTCGGCAGTGACGGATCTTCGATGCGCACCGCCACCAGGAACGGGCGATGAGCGGCTTCAGGGTTATCGATAAAGTGCAGCGTAAACCCCAGTGCGATCAGCTGAGGGCCTATTTCATCCTGCAAGTAACGCTGTAATTCGTTGTCGCGATCCTGGCGCTGGCTTTCGGTGCGCTGTGCCACGCGTCGGGCCAGTGTTTCCTGAAATTCCCCGCTGTCGAACCAGGCGGTGGCTTGTTGTACCGCTTCTTGAGCTGTCATGTTTGCATGTCTTTTATTGGTATTTTGGTTTTGTCATCTTTGCGGAAACCTTGCTTTGCCACAATTATCAATTTATCGAGTATGATTTGCTTTTTTGGCAAAGCTCCGCTGCCCGATTTCGAGGCATGCACCAGCATGAGGCATTCGCATGATAAGCAACGAGATCCGCTATTTTCTGGCTGTCGCCAATACCGGTTCGCTTAGCGCGGCCAGTGAACAGCTGTTTGTGGCGGTGTCGGCCATCAGCAGGCAAATTCAGCGGCTAGAAAATCAGGTCGGCGTACCGCTGTTCGATCGCCATGCGCGCGGTATGGTGCTGAATGAAGCCGGTGAAATTTACGCCCATCACGTGCGCAAAAATATTCTGGAGATGGAATACGCGCTGGCAGAAATCAAAGGATTAAAGGCCGTACGACGCACGCTGATTCGCGTGGCCTGTACCGATGGGTTGGCCTTTACGCTGCTGCCGCGCATGATTGCCGCCTTCCGTGAGGATAATCCCGGCGTGCTGTTTGATATCAAAGTGGCGAGTACGCAGGGTGTCGCCGAGTTATTGCGCAGTGGTGAATGCGATATGGCACTGCAATTCAGCCTGCACGCTGAACGCGGTGTGGAGGTGATCGGTTCCTGGCCAGCGCCGGTGCTGCTGGTGATGCATCAGAGCCATCCGCTGGCTAGCGCAACACACGTGACCCTGAACGATGTCAGCCACTATCCGCTGGCGTTGCCGCAACAAAACACCACGGTGCGCCAGCTGTTTGAGCTGGCGAGCCATATGAGCGGCAATTTGATTGAACCGGTGATCACCTGCGATACCTTCTCAACGCTGTTCCACTTCTTGCTGCGTACACCGCTGGCCCTGACCATTTGCAGCGCCTTTACCGTGCTGCAAGAGGCGGAAACGCACGGCTTGATATTACGTTCTGTGGGAATTGATCAGTTGAGTCAGCGCAACCTGCAGCTACAGGCGCAATCAGGGCGACCTCGCAGTGCCGCCCTGAATGTGTTTATGACGTTTTTACTGCAGCAAATGAACGCGCTGGAAGAGCCGTTGCGTCAACGCTGGAAGCCATAATCGCCAGGATTTTGGCAATCTAGCGGGCCGCCTTTGGATTGCCCGCTGCCATCATCAATCCTTAATATCGACCGGATAGAAAATATGTTTGCCAAACGGATCGACGGTATATCCGCTCACCGTTTTGCGCACCGGCTCGAAAATTGTCGAATGGGCGATCATCACGGCAGGCACCTGGTCATGCATCATCTGCTGCGCTTCGCGATACAGGGTGACGCGCTTGTCATGGTTTTGCTCAGCACGCGCTTCGGTGATGATCTTCTCGAACGGCTGATAGCACCATTTGGAGGAGTTGGAGCCGCCATTGGCCGAGGTGCAGCTGTAGAGCGGGCCGAAGAAGTTATCCGGATCGCCAGTCGCCGTGGTCCAGCCCATCAGCGCCGCCTGATGCTCGCCGCCCTTCACGCGCTTCAGGTATTCACCCCACTCATAACTGACGATGTTGGCTTTAATGCCCACCTGCGCCCAATCGGCCTGAATCATCTCTGCCATTCGTCGCGCATTCGGGTTGTAAGGACGCTGTACCGGCATTGCCCACAGTGAGATTTCGGTGCCGGGTTTTATGCCCGCTTCCTGCAGCAACGCTTTGGCTTTCTGCGGATCATAATCGTAATCTTTCAGATCCTTGTCGGCGCTCCAGACATCCGGCGGCAGAATATTTTTCGCTACCGTGCCGGTGCCTTTGAAGATTGCGTCAATAATCGCCTGCTTATTAATCGCCATCGCCAGCGCCTGGCGGACTTTAACGTTATCCAACGGCGCTTTAGTGGTGTTGAACGACAGGAAACCGGTATTTAAACCCGATTTCTGTTCCAGCGTCAGGTCAGGATTGGTGCGCATTTTTTCCAGATCGGCCGGATTAGGGAACGGCATAATCTGGCACTCGTTTTTCTCCAGCTTGGCATAGCGTACTGAGGCATCTGGGGTGATGGAGAAGACGATGCGATCCAGTTTCGCTTTGCCCTGCCAGTAATCCGGGAAGGCTTTGTAGAGGATGCGGGAGTCTTTTTGATATTGCACCAGCTCAAATGGCCCGGTGCCGATCGGCTCCATGTCCACTTTTTCTGGCGTACCGGCCTTCAGCATCTGATCGGCATACTCCGCAGAGTGAATGGAGGCGAAGTACCAGGCCAAATCCGCGAGGAACGGCGCTTCCGCATGCGCCAGCGTGATGCGCACCGTATTGTCATCCACTTTCTCTATATTCTTGATCAGCTTCGCCAGTTCCAGGCTATCGAAATTGCTGTAGTTGCCACCGGAGACGTTGTGGTAGGGGTTTTTGGGATCCATCTGACGCATAAACGAGAAGATCACATCATCGGCATTCAGGTCGCGCGAGGGTTTAAACAGTTTGTTGCTTTGGAATTTAACCCCTTTGCGTAAGTGAAACGTGTATACCGTGCCGTCCGGGCTGATATCCCAGCTTTCAGCCAGGCTTGGCACCAGTTCTGTGGTGCCGGGCTTGAAGTCTACCAGGCGATTGAAAATCGGCACTGCGCTGGCATCCACACTGGTTCCCGAGGTGTACAGCTGTGGGTTGAAATTCTCAGGCGAACCTTCAGAACAGTAAACCAGCGTTTTTGCCGATACCCCGCCTGCTACCGCTAAACACAACGCGCTGAGTGTGAACTTTGCCATCATCTTTTTCATTGTGATCCTCGTTTTTGTTGACTTCCATGAGCCCGCATCGGTATGTATTGATAAATAACACGATTTATCCGATGTGTGTAATGCACATCGCGCAAAGCTAATAAGGAAATGTGATGACAGAACAACTCGCGCGCCAACTGACCCAACGTTTTTACCGTTATCTGGCGGTTTCCAGCCAGAGCGATGCCAAATCCACCACGCTGCCCAGCACCCCTTCACAACATGCGATGGCGGAGCTGCTGGCGCAGGAACTGCGTGAGCTTGGGCTGCAGGATATCGTCATCGATCAGCATGCCACGGTGACGGCAGTGAAACCGGGCAATCGGCCTGATGCACCGCGCATTGGCTTTATTACCCATATCGACACGGTTGACGTGGGTTTATCACCGGATATCCACCCGCAAACCCTGACGTTTAACGGCGATGATTTGTGTCTGAACGCGCAGCAAGATATTTGGCTGCGCGTAGCGGAACACCCGGAGATTGCGGCCTATCACGGTCAGGAGATCATCTTTAGCGATGGCACCAGCGTGCTCGGCGCCGACAACAAAGCGGCGGTGACGGTGGTCATGACGCTGATGGAAAACCTCAAAGGCGATCATGGCGACATTGTGGTGGCATTTGTGCCGGATGAAGAGATTGGATTGCGCGGCGCCAAAGCGCTGGATTTGGAGACACGCTTTAACGTTGATTTTGCCTGGACTATCGACTGCTGTGAGCTGGGCGAAGTGGTGTATGAGAACTTCAATGCGGCGGCGGCGGAACTGGTGTTTACCGGCGTGCCGGCGCATCCGATGTCCGGTAAAGGCGTGCTGGTGAATCCGCTCCTGATGGCGCACGACTTTATTTCACGTTTCGATCGCCTGGCCACGCCAGAACATACCGAAGGACGCGAAGGCTATATCTGGTTTAACGATATCAATGCCAACGCCAGCCGTGCGGTGTTGAAAGCCTCGATTCGCGACTTTGATTTACAAGGTTTCGATCAGAAAAAACAGCAGCTGGTGGAAGTGGCTGATGAGATTGCTGCGCTTTATCCCACCGGGCATGTTTCACTCACCATCAACGATACCTATAGCAACATCAGCAATGCGATTGGGGAAGATCGTCGCGCGGTTGATTTGATTTTTGCAGCACTCGAACAGGTGGGTGTGGAACCGAAAGTGATCCCTATGCGAGGTGGCACGGATGGTGCGGCCTTATCGGCAAAAGGATTGCTGACACCGAACTTCTTTACCGGTGCACACAATTTCCATTCACGCTTCGAGTTTTTGCCGGTGCCCTCGTTTGTGAAATCCTATCAGGTGGCCGAAGCGCTGTGTTATTTGGCGGCGAAATAAGCAAGAACTTTACCGGCAGATCTTAATGCTGTCAGAGGCACAGGGAGGGTCCGGCAACCGTTGGGAGGCAATGCCACCCACTTCGACGTAAACGAAAAAGGCTGCCATAGATGAACAATGGCAGCCTTAATTTAATCCGGTTTTAACGGCGCAGCGCGCCAGAGTGGCGCTTGATGTTATTTCGCTGCGGTCACATCAATGCCAGGGAAGAATTTCGCCGCCAGCTTGGTGATGGTGCCGTCAGCCTGCACTTTCGTGATAGCCGCATCCAGTTCACCTTTCAGCTTGGCATCACCCTTACGCAGGCCGAAACCGATACCGGAACCGAGGATGGTGTCATCTTCAACCGGCTTGCCAACAAAGGCGAAACCTTTGCCCTGTGGCTTATCGAGGAAACCAGACTGACCCGCAGCAGACATCACCAGCGTGCCATCAAGGCGGCCCGCCACCATGTCGTTATAAACCTGGTTCTGGTCCTGATAAGAGGTCACGGTCACGCCCTGCGGCTCCCAGTGCTTCTTAGCGTAAGTTTCCTGGATTGAACCCTGCAGCACGCCGATGTTTTTGCCTTTCAGTGACTCGGCCGTTGGCAGGACTTTCTCGCCCTGTTTCACGATCAGCATGGTCGGAATACGGTAGATGGGCTTGGTGAAATCGATGCTTTTGGCACGCGCTTCAGTGATGTTCATCGCCGAGTTGATCGCATCAAACTTTTTCGCCTGCAGTGCCGGGATCAGCGCATCAAAGCTGCTTTCCACCCACTTACAGTCGAATTTGCCAACTTCGCAAATCGCTTTACCCAGTTCGATATCAAAACCTTCCAGCTCGCCCTGTGCGTTGCGGCTTTCAAACGGCGGATATTGGGATTCCAGACCGTAGCGTAAGGTTTCCTGTGCCAGTGCGTGTGCAGAAGTCAGCATACCCAGCGCCACAAACAGTGCGTTTAACTTTTTCATTATTCTTCCCCTAATTACCCTTTAACCCGGCACAGCGCTTCCGCGCCAGCCTGCAGTGTTGCGTCGTCTTTCGCGAATGACAGGCGAATTAATTTATTGTCAGTGCCGTCCATATAAAACGCCGACAACGGAATGGTGGCCACACCGTGATCGACGATGAGACGTTTTACCATTTCACTGTCGCTTTCGTCACTGAAATGTCCGTAACTGGCCAACATAAAGAAGGAACCTGCGCTTGGCAGCAACTTAAACGGCGAATCTTGCATCAATGACAGCAGGCGATCGCGTTTTTCCTGATAGAACGGTGACAGCTGCAGATAGTTTTGCGGATTCTGCAGATAGTGCGCAAAACCCACCTGCATTGGCGTATCGGCGGCGTACATCATGAACTGATGCACCTTCACAATTTCTTCCATCAACGCGGCCGGTGCCAGCGCATAACCGACGCGCCAGCCGGTGACGTGGAAGGTTTTGCCGAATGAAGACACGATCACGCTGCGCTGTGCCAGTTCCGGATGGGTTGCCATGCCGCAGTGGGCTCGGCCATCAAACAGGATGTGTTCGTACACTTCGTCGGACAGCACCACGATATCCGTGTTGCGGGTTAAGGCTGCCAGCTGCTCCAAATCGGCTGGCGTCAGCACCTGCGCACTTGGGTTGTGCGGGGTGTTGATGATGATCATGCGGGTGCGCGGCGTGATGGTGGCGCGCAGTTCATCCCAGTTGATCGCAAAATCCGGCACCTGTAACTTCAGGCCAATCGGGGTTGCACCTTGTAAACGCACCACCGGCGCATAGCTGTCGAACGCCGGTTCAAAGAAGATCACCTCATCACCAGGATGCACCAGCGCCGAAATCGCCATGTAAATACCCTGGCTGGCGCTGCCGGTGATCAGCACTTCGCTGCCCGCATCATAGCGCTGGCCATAAAGGGTCTCGACTTTTTCAGCCAGCGCTTCACGTAGCGCCGGTAAACCGGTCAGAGAGGCATATTGGTTATGACCTTCGCGCATGGCTTTACTGACCAGCTCCACCAGATGCGGATCGCACGGGAAGTTCGGCGCACCTTGCGACAGGTTGATGGCTTTATGTTGTGCTGACAGCAGGCCGATGACGCTGAAAATCGTCGTGCCGACATCGGGCTGTTTGGAAGAGATGTTAACACTGCTATTCAAGGTCATCGTTGCTCCACAAGGTTGCATAACCACGTAAGGAAAGTAGATTTCTATTCAACGGTGAGACGCTTGAGTCGACAAGCGAATTGTTGTCATAATAGCCATGATTAAAAATCATAGCTTGAGGTCGTTATGTCCCGCTCCGCCCTGCCGTTGAATGCCATCCATGCTTTTCTGGTCACCGCACGCCATCTTAACCTGACGCGCGCCGCCAGCGAATTATGCATTACGCAGGGTGCGGTGAGCCGTAAAATCGCCACGCTGGAAAGCTGGCTGGGATTTCCCTTGTTTGCACGCCATGCGCGTGGTCTGCATCTTACCGAGCAAGGCGCGGCGCTGTTGCCCGAACTGCAACAAGGTTATGCCATGCTGGTGAATGCCACCGAGAAAGCCAGCCGCAGCAATGCCTCAATTCGCCTGAAAGCGCCCACCTGTGCCATGCGCTGGCTGGTGCCACGTTTGGTGGCGCTGGAGCAACAGCGGCCGGAAATCCATGTGGCACTGACCACCACGCTGGACCACGCTTCACAGCTGGAAAATTATGATGCGGCGATTGTGTTTGGCACGCCGCCTGCCGGTTCCATTCGTTTATTTGATGAGCGACTGACACCGGTCCTGGGCAGCAACATCACGCCACCCGTGGGCATCAGCGATTTGGCGAGGTTTACTTTTTTGCATCCCACCAATGATTCCCGCGACTGGCAAATGTGGCTGGCGGATCAAGCGGCCACTGTGCCGATGGCACGCAATCAGCACTTTGCTACTATGGATCTGGCCATCAGCGCGGCGATTCAGGGCTTTGGTGCAACGGTGGCGGATGTGACACTGGTGCAAAATGATTTGGCGAATGGTCGGTTAATTGCCCCGTTTGCCAACACGGTGGCAACCGGGGCCGCTTACAGCCTGCTACAGCGAGCAGAGCAGGATGCGCCACCGTTCCTGCCGGACCTGGTGGCGTGGTTGTGTCAGCCTCAGAATGAAACCCACTCATCGGCGCTGGCTGACTTCGATTGAGCGACAGGCGTACTGGTTAACAGCGGACGGCGCAGAACGGTGCTGGCTGGTGCGGCCTGAGCTTTACCTAACGGCGCACTGTCCGACAGACGGAATTTCGCGACAGAAGCCTGCAACTCTTCCGTTTGACGCTCCAGCGCACTTGCCGCCGCAGAAACCTGCTCCACCAGCGAGGCGTTCTGCTGAGTCACGCTGTCCATTTCCGTGACGGCGGTGCCAACTTGCGAAATGCCCTTGCTCTGCTCTTCGGAGGCGGCCGCGATGTGCTTCATGATCTCATTCACATCCTGCACCGACTTCAGAATATCGTTCATGGTGCTGCCTGCGCTGCTGACCAACGCAGAGCCCTTATCCACGCGCTGGACGGAATCTTCAATCAGCGTGGCGATCTCTTTCGCCGCCCCGGCACTGCGCTGTGCCAGATTACGCACTTCACTGGCCACGACCGCAAAACCACGGCCTTGTTCGCCCGCACGCGCGGCTTCAACGGCGGCGTTAAGCGCCAGGATGTTGGTCTGGAAAGCAATGCTGTTGATCACGTTGGTAATCTCAGCAATTTTCTTCGAACTGCCGGAAATGCCCTGCATGGTGGTGACCACTTCCCCTACCAGACGGCCGCCCTGCTGCGCGGTGCCGGTAGCCGTTTCTGCCAGTGAACTGGCCTGACGGGCGTTGTCGGCGTTGAATTTCACCGTTGCCGTGAGCTGCTCCATGCTGGCCGCCGTTTGCTCCAGCGCGGCCGCTTGCTCTTCGGTACGGGATGAGAGATCGTTGTTACCGGATGAGATTTCTGCCGCGCCGCGATAGATATTCTCGGTTCCGCTGCGAATGGCGCTCACGGCTTCACGCAGGCTGTCCTGCATCGCACGCAGCAGCGGCACCAGTTTGCCGACACAGTTGCGGCCGAAATCTTCCACGGGCTGACTAAGATCGCCTTGGGCAATCACTGCAAAATGGTTACGTACGCGCTCCAGCGGTTTCACCAGCATCGCTACCAGATAACGGTCGGTGAACAGCAAAATCACCAGACCGAACACCACAGCAACTAAAATAATCACCTTAGTAATGTTAGTGAGCTTATCAACGGTGACACGGGTTTCATCCAGCTTAATGCCTGCGGCTTTGTTAAACGCCTCCGCGCTGGTGCCAAAGGCGCGGCTCAGGGCGGGCGTCACGTTATTAGCCTGTGTGCGGTAAGCTTCAACAGTGCTCTGCTGTGCCAGCGACACCTGCGGCGCAATCCCCTCATCCAGCAATTTCTGCCAGCTGGCGATAACGCTGTTAACCGTTTCAATGTCCATCGGGCCGGGTGCCATCGCTTTGAATTGCACCAGCTGCGCTTTCATACTCTCCAGCGCCTGTTGCACCGGTGCGAAGGCATCCGCGCTTACTGCCGCGCCCGATGCACGCCCTTCCATCACGCGGGATAGACGCGTCACCACACGAAAATATTGATCGTTGCCTTTACTCAGTACCGTCATCTGATTAACCAGCTCACGGTCTATCTCATTCCCTTCGCCTAGGGCATTGAGCGAGTGCACGCTAAATAATCCGACACCGCACCACAGCAGGCAGAACAGCCCGAGAATAGTCAGCATGACGGCGCGAATAGTGAAGTTTTTTAAGATTCTCATACATAATCCCTTGGTGTGAAACGCGTAGGAGGCCCGATAAAATCGGGCATATTGCGTTTATCGGCAGTGGATTGGGAAAATGTAACGGTTTAATAAGCTAATTAATTGCTGTCTGCTTAAGCCGGATAGGAAATGTTATTACTGATAATCAATGGATTAGCCGAAAATTTGCCTTATAAATTCATTTGCGCAATTTCACTATTAGCCTGCTCATCAAAGCTTAACGTGGCTGCGCATCATCAGACGGAACAAACGCAGCCGCCCACGCATAAAACGCGCCTTCAACACCGCTTGCGGTTTACCCTGATCACCGAGGGCTAATGTCAGGTCTTCACGGGGACGCCACACTGGCCAGTCGATTTTGCCCTGCAGCCGATAGCTAAACTCACTGGCATCCCGGGCGAAGGTCACCCAATAAGTACTGACCATGTCAGCGAAGCGCTTGTCTGCGGCAGTGTAATCCCGTTCAGGCAGCGGTTTCAGTGAGGTCAGCGTGTTGAATACATAGGGGATTTCGTTGCCGTGCCAGGTGCCATGTGGATAGAGGTCGCGGGCGTTTTCTGACACATAGTCGAACCAGTATCGCCAGGCAGGCATGCCAATACTGTGTTGAGACTGCGCCACCAGTAACGGGATCACGGTAAACGCCATGTCTCGCGCCACTGCCCGGCCCAGTAAGGTATCGTCGTGAATATCGTATAGCCATTTCATCAGGCCATAACTCAGGCGATTTTTGCGACGAATTTGTTGTAACACCGTTGCAGGATCAACACCAAAATAATCCAATACGCTGGCTTCATCACTGTTACTTCCCACCATCAACGGCACCCGATGCTGTTTACCGGCCATAAAGGTTTCGAGCATCGGTTTGGGGAGCACCGCATCACCGCTAATTGCCACCGGACCTAATCCCAGTGGACGTTGCAGCGGCCAGAATTGATCGGCAGGTAACTGACGAAGCTGTTCGGCAGAGGCGTGATCCGGCAGGCCAAAATGCGCTGCAACCTGTTTACCGATCTGTTGCGCCCTCCTGCGCGGCACATCCGGCAAGCTGTATGCACTCTGGACAATACCTTTGTGGAACAGCCCTTCAGCCAGCGGAGAACAGCACAAAGACAACACGCTGCGCGCGCCCGATGATTCGCCAAACAGTGTGATATTTTGGCGATCGCCGCCAAAGGCAGGAATATTGCGTTGAACCCATTGCAGCGCAGCGATTTGATCCAGCAAGGCAAAGTTATTTACCACCGCTTCTTGCGGGTATTCAGCATCCAGCGCCGGATGGGCGAAAAAGCCAAAATGGCCAAGACGATAATTGAGCGTGACCACGACGACGCCCTGCGCGGCTAAGGCTTTGCCACGATAGGGATCAAGACTACCCGCGCCGATGGTAAAGCCTCCGCCGTGCAGCCACACCATCACCGGCAAGGGACGGGAGGGCTCAACGTCTGGGGTCCAGATATTCAGGTACAAACAATCCTCATTGAACCGGCCCGGATCGCCGCCACCCACTGCCACGCAATAATCCCGGTTTTGCCAGCTGGCATCACCCCATTGCGTGGCCTCACGTACTTCTTGCCAGTGTGCAACCGGCTGTGGCGGACGCCAGCGCAGTGCGCCCACAGGTGGCGCGGCGTAAGGTATTCCCTTGAAGACAAAAAGATCATCGTCAATCAGGCCTCTGAGTTCACCCTCTGCGGTCATGATCCTCAGACGTCGTTCGTTTTTCATCTCGGGTTCCCAGATCAAGCTTGGTTCCATTATTTGCAGGCCTTGAGCGAATGTCCATGTTCTGAAAGCATTTGCAGATTAAGCCGAATATGCTTTCGATCCATTGAACATCTCCATCAAATTATTTGGCTAACCCTGGCATGGCGAATTGCATTAAGGTTACAAGTTAACCTGGCGAGACGGAGAAGCGCGATGTTTGGTGGTATCAACCAGATGTTCAATCGGATGAGCGATCACCCGGACTTCGGTAAACTGCTGTTACGTCTGACGTTTGGCGGCCTGCTGTTATTTCATGGCGAATTCAAGGTGATACATGGCGTCGACTGGATCGCTCATATGCTGGCCGTTAAAGGCATGCCAGGTTTCATCGCTTACGGTGCTTACATCGGGGAAATAGTGGCACCTGTCATGGTGATCATCGGTTTAATGACGCGCCCTGCGGCTTTCATTATTGCGGTGAACATGGTTGTTGCGACCTTGCTGGTAAAAATGGGCGCGGTCTGGCATCGCACAGATGTTGGCGCCTGGTCTCTGGAAACAGAGGCGCTTTATCTGCTGGGCGCACTCGCCATCATGTTCTTGGGTGCCGGGAAGTACACGCTGGTGCGTGATTCGCGCTTGCAATAAAAATCAAAAGAAATGAAGCCGGTCTGCTGAAGTGCTGATGCCACTTCACAGACCGGTTTTCTTATGCCCCTTTACGTATACCGCAACGAGCCAGACTGCGCTGCTGCATCTGCTGATACAACGCCATCTCATCCTGCACCGCTGCACCTAACGCGGCTTCAAAATCCGCCCGGCTGGCATTGCCCGCGCTACGTGCGTGCGTTTCGTCGCCTAAATTAGACTGAAATATCCCCGCTGCGCTCACTGGCAGAAAATCTTCATACACTATCGGTTCTGCCAGCACGCGCCCTTCAGCAAGCAGTTGAACCAGAGTTTCTCCCGTTTGCGGAGGATGCTGGGTGCCCTTAGCGGTCAAACGATAGCGGAACCACGCCAGTTCCTGTTCGCGCAAGGTATCTTCATCATCTGGGAAATCGCGAAACACCGCGCTCAGATGCTGTTGATGATGCTGGTTATCACTGCCGGTGCCCGCTTCCGCCAACAGACGGTCGTAGAGTGTGCGACCTTTGGGGGTTAGCGCCGCGCCGCGCTGCTCGATCTCGCCAAAGCGCGCAGTGTGTGTGCCGGGGGTGCCGTCATTAAAATGCACTGCCTCTTCCAGCGCTTTAAAGCTGGTTTGACGTAACAGGATCGGCACCTCGCGCCGTGGTGGCCCCTCAATGAGGGTTTTGGGATCGATACCGCGCGCGGGCATCAACGTTTGCACGCGGTCAATATCCAGCGTGCGCGGCGTCAGATGGTTGATGTGGCACCCCTGGAAGCACACTACATCGGCGATTAATCGATGTTGCTGACTCAGTGCGCGGTAGGTCACGCTGTCCACAGTGGTGTGGGCATGCCAGCGGAAGGTCTCCAGCGCCTCTTTGACAAAAAGCGCCGCGTCCGCAGCGTTTAAACCGCCCTGCTGTTGGTGTTGCGCGATCAATGCGCGGCAACCCGGCGTGAAAATATCGCGCGCGGCTAAAATCGCAGCGGCTTTTTCTCTCAACGCGGCGTCATCAATCAGTTCAAGCCGTAACAGAGAGGTAAATACGCGGAACGGATTACGGCGCAATGCGCTGTCGGTGACCGGACGGAACGCGGTGGAGTGAACCGGCACGCCCGCCTGGGAGAGATCGTAATATCCCACCGGTTCCATCCCCATCACCGCAAACATCTGGCGCAGTGTGCTGAGTTCTTCTGCCGTTCCCACACGAATCGCACCGTGACGTTCCACGCTGAGACGGTCCAGTTCATCGGCGGCAGCGAGGCGGTTTTTTAAAGCGGGTTGTGCTTCCAGCGTACGTTCATTCACGGCCGTGACCAGTTGCGTCAGGGTGCCATATTGCGGCACTTCCTGCTGATACATACTGGACATCGCTTGTGAGAACAGCGTGCGAATCGCATCGCTGGTGAGAAAGTTTTCCATGGTCATCACCTCGGCGTTAAGGGTTGTTGCTAATGTAGATCAACCCTTTATCGCCGTGGAGGAATTTCGTGGAACTGTGATCGCCCTGTCACTCAGCCCGGTCTGACGGGTCACCAAAGCGACATTTCAGGGCCAGCATGATGGTGGTGAGCACCGCTGGAATCGCCAGCAACAGGAAGATTTGGCTGAACGACCACCCGAGCGAAAGAAGCTCTGCGCCGACAAAAGCACTCATAATCGCACCGACACGACCCACACCGTGCATCCAGCTGGAACCGGTCGCACGCGCGTGCGTAGGGTAATAGCTGGCGGACAGCGCATTCATGCCGGTATTGGCGCCGTTAAAGCAGAAGCCGCTAAAGAAGGCGATGGCACTCATTAATCCCACTTCCGCCGGGGAGAAGCCGAGCGCGACAATCGCAATGCCGCCACAGAAGTAGATCACCGCCAGCGCGATATTGGCATTAATGCGATCCATCAGCCAGCCCGCAAACAGCGAACCTACCGTGCCGCCCGCCTGGTACATCGCCGTGACGATAGCCGCTTCCGTCACCGACATTCCCAGCGTGTTGATCAGCGAGGGCATCCAGCTGCCAATCAGATAGACGAGGAACAGCCCCATAAAGTAGCCGCCCCATAACATCAGGCTGCCGAAGAGATATCGCCGGGACACCACCGTCGCCACTGCGCCACGCCGCACGACAACCTGTTCAGTGGACTGGTAATGGCTGTTCGGCTCAACGACGCCAGGCAGCATGCGATCCAAAATGGCATGTATACGTGCAGCAGGTGCGCGACGGCTAATCAGGAAGCGCACGGATTCCGGTAAGCCGCGCAGCAGGAAAGGCAAAACAATCAGCGGCAAGACGCCACCCATCAACATCACGGAGTGCCAGTCATAGCGAGGCAACAGCCAGGAAGCTGCAAATCCGCCCGATGCGGCACCAAAGGTGAAACCGCAGAACACCACGGTGATAATGAATGAACGTCGACGCTCTGGTGCATACTCTGCTACCAGCGTTCCAACGTTTGGCATGGCTGCACCGAGGCCAAGCCCGGTGAGAAAACGGAATAACATCATTTGATCGATGTTTTGCGCCATGGCGGTGGCCAGCGTCCACAAGCCAAAAAAACCCACGCTGAGCAGTATCATCACACGCCGCCCGTAGCGATCGGCCAATGGCCCTGCCACCATGGCACCTAAGGCCAGGCCAATCAGCGCAGCGCTGATCACCATGCCAAGCTGATGATTAGTGACGCCCCAACTGACTTTCAATGTAGGAGCGATAAAGCCCATCAGCGCGATGTCCATGCCATCCAGCGCAACAACGATGAAGCACAGCGCAATCAGGCGTTTTTGCCAACGGCTAAGCGCACTCTGATTAATCAGCTGGCGAACATCTACGGCTTCAACGGTGGTCACGGATCAACTCCTGCACATTCATCGTTTAATCATCAGTTTTGGTAAAAAAAACGGCGCTAATGATAGCTCATCGTTAACAATAACGGGCAGGATTTTTAGGTGTAAGTGAGAATTATTCAAATTATGCGAGATTAAGCGCTTGATATTGCAATAGGTGATAATTTTGCATTGGCGCTGATTTTTACTAATTCTAATTAAAACATCAGGTTAGCAATATCAGGGCTTTTGTTAATATAATTTTGCAGTGAAGTTAACATAATTCCAGTTTTCCCATTGCCGCCATCAGGTAAAAGTCATTATGTTTGAGGCTATGGACAAAAATTCCCTTTTCAATCAGCGCATTCGCTTGCGCCATTTACACACCTTTGTTGCGGTCGCGCAGCAAGGCACGCTGGGGCGCGCGGCAGAGACACTCAATCTCAGCCAGCCTGCGCTCTCAAAAACCCTGAATGAGCTGGAAGAACTGGCTGGCGCGCGTCTGTTTGAACGTGGTCGTCTCGGTGCCCAGTTAACGACGCTCGGCGAGCAATTTCTTGTCCATGCGGTAAAAGTGCTGGATGCGCTTAACCATGCAGGCCAAAGCTTTAACGCCCCACAACCCGGCCGACCGGTCGTGATTCGCCTCGGCGCGCTCACCACAGCGGCAATGGGTATGCTGCCACAGATTCTCGATCGCTTTCACGAGCAACAACCGAACACCACGGTACAAGTGGCGACATTACATAATAATGTTCTGCTGGCCGGGTTGCGCGCGGGTGAGTTTGATATTGGCATTGGGCGCATGGCCGACAGTGAAATGATGGCGGGTCTGAGTTATGAATTGCTATTCCTTGAGTCGCTTAAACTGGTGGTACGTCCGGAACACCCGCTCCTCAGTGACAACGTCACGTTATCGCGCGCGATGCAGTGGCCGGTGGTGATATCGCCGGAGGGCACCGCCCCGCGTCGTATCGCTCAACATATGCTGGACGAGCAAGGTTGTGCGCTTCCCGCTAATTGTGTTGAAACCTCATCCACTTCGCTGGCGCGTCAGTTGGCCCTGCGTTATGACTATGTGTGGTTTGTCCCCTCAGGCGCCATCAAGGAAGACCTTAGCCACAATGCCGTTATTGCACTGCCGATTAACTCCCCTGGGCCGGGAGAGCCGGTGGGGATTATCACCCGCAGCGGCAGTCATCTCAGCCTGAGTGCCGAAGTGTTGCTGGCGACCATTCGCAAATTTCACACCTGATTAGCGACTGCGTTTGGCGTGGCGCTCACGATTATCCAGCCGCGCCTGATCCGTTTTTCTTAAACTGACATACAGTGCCCCGGCACCTCCGTGCTGGGGCTGCGCCACGCAAAAGCTTTGCACCTCGTCAAACTGCGTCAGCCAGCGTGCCAGATAACTGCGTACGATATTGGCATGGGCTTCATCATCACGGCCTTTACCGTGGATAATCAGCAGATTGCGTAGCCCCTGCTTGCGTGCCTGCAGCATGAAACTGAACAATGACTTTCGACAGGTTTCTATCGGCTGACGCAGCAGGTTCAGGCTGGCGTCCAGGGAATATTTCCCCAGCCGCAACTTGTCCAACACACCTTGTTGAATCCCTTCTGTTTTGTATTCCAGCGGTGTCGTCAGCGGGATGATGTCAAGAAAGCCCCGCGTGAGGAAATTTTCCTGTTCGTCATTGGCTTGCGTCGGGCGCGGCGCTTTGGTCGAAGGGGAACGCAACCATTGGGTATTGGCACAATCTTTCAGTGGCGTCACATCGCCCATGGCATCCCGGAAAAGGTCTTCATCGTCTAGGTTCATGGTGTTTTCTCACGCCTGGTGGTTTGCTGAGCGCAAGTTGCCGCTCAAAAACAAAATAGTAGCAAAGGATTTTTGGCATCACATCTGTCACTTTTTGCGCTGAGACAAGTTATGACCAGATGTAAATATGGCAACAAAACGTTCCAGTTCAAAAAATAATGTCAGGCAAACCTTGCGCAAACTCAGGTATACCCTACGTTAGTGGGGGTTTAAGGGGAATTACTGCTCGGATGAGTTCCCTTAACGCGTAAAAATGTTAAAATTGACGGCAGTCAATAATCATCGAGCGTACCTATATGATCCCGGAAAAACGCAGCATTCGACGTATTCAGTCTGGCGGTTGTGCCATTCACTGTCAGGATTGCAGTATCAGCCAGTTGTGTATCCCTTTCACACTGAACGAGCATGAGCTGGATCAGCTGGACAATATCATTGAGCGCAAAAAGCCGATTCAGAAAGGTCAGACGTTGTTCAAAGCCGGTGATGAACTGAAATCGCTTTACGCTATCCGCTCCGGCACCATCAAAAGCTATACCATTACTGAACAGGGTGACGAGCAGATTACCGGCTTCCATCTGGCAGGGGATTTAGTGGGCTTTGATGCGATTGTCGGCGCGCACCACCCGAGTTTTGCTCAGGCGCTGGAAACAGCGATGGTGTGTGAAATTCCTTTCGAAACTCTCGACGATCTCTCCGGTAAAATGCCGGCACTGCGCCAGCAGATGATGCGTCTGATGAGCGGTGAGATTAAAGGCGATCAGGATATGATCCTGCTGCTCTCCAAGAAAAACGCGGAAGAGCGTCTGGCGGCCTTTGTCTGGAATTTATCACGCCGCTTTGGTCAACGTGGCTTCTCACAACGCGAATTCCGCCTGACCATGACGCGTGGTGACATTGGTAACTACCTGGGACTAACCGTAGAAACCATTAGCCGTCTGCTGGGCCGCTTCCAGAAAAGTGGCATGCTGGCCGTTAAAGGCAAATATATCACTATCGAGAACCATGCGTTGCTGGCAGAACTGGCGGGTCAGACTGAACAAGCTGCGTGATTCTATGCCGGGTCGATAAATGTTAGTTTATTGATCCGGCAACAACTTTTCCCCTTCTGCCCTGCGCCAACTTAGGCTATCTTTAATCCAACTTGCTTTGGTTTGAGGAGATTGCCTTATGTCCCGGTACCAAAATATTCTGGTGGCGATTGACGCCCAACAGGACGATCAACCCGCGCTGCGTCGTGCAGTGTATCTGAATCAACGTATCGGCGGAAAAATCAAAGCTTTCCTGCCTATCTACGACTTCTCCTATGAAATGACCACCTTGCTGTCGCCTGATGAGCGATCCAACATGCGTAAAGGTGTGATCAGTCAGCGTACTGAATGGATTCGTCAACAGGCCCACGCCTATCTTGAGGCCGGTGTTGATATTGAAATTAAAGTGGTGTGGCATAACCGCCCTTATGAAGCGATCATTCAGGAAGTGATGGCGCATCAGCACGACCTGGTGCTGAAAATGGCCCATCAGCACGATCGCCTGGAAGCAGTGATTTTTACCCCGACAGACTGGCATCTGTTACGCAAATGCCCCTGCCCGGTGTGGATGGTAAAAGATCAGCCGTGGCCGGAAGGTGGCAGAGCCGTTGTGGCGGTCAATCTGGCCAGTGAAGAGCCCCATCACGATGAATTAAACCAAAAGCTGATGCGTGAAACCGTGCTGCTGGCCGATAT
>NZ_CAJCKS010000067.1:0-26190 GCF_903970985.1 Pantoea sp. ME81
CGACGCTTCGGGGAGCCAACCATACCGGTTTCGTCCACTGAGTACGGAGGGTAGTTGTAGTGGAACAGGAAGCTGTCGGTGCGCTCACCCATCAGCTCATCCAGGCTCTGCGCATCACGTGCCGTACCCAAGGTCGCCGTTACCAGCGCCTGAGTTTCACCACGGGTGAACAGAGAAGAACCGTGAGTACGCGGCAGTACGCCAGTGCGTACGTCCAGACCACGGATCATATCTTTTTCACGGCCGTCGATACGTGGCTCACCACGGATGATGCGGCTACGCACGACGCTCTTTTCGAGATCGTGAACGATGTCAGCGATTTCGCCAGCATCCAGCGTTTCATCTTCGGCCTGCAGCGCAGCGATGGTGGCATCTTTGACTACGCCAACCTGCGTGTAACGCTCCTGCTTATCAGTGATGCGGTAAGCATCAGCGATACCAGATTCTGCCAGTGCCGCAACACGTGCAATCAGTGCATCGTTTGCTGGCTCTGGCTGCCAATCCCAACGCGGTTTGCCTGCTTCAGCAACCAAGGCGTTGATGTTTTCAATCACAACCTGCTGCTGATCGTGGCCGAACACCACTGCACCCAGCATTTGATCTTCAGTCAGGATTTCAGCTTCTGATTCAACCATCAGAACCGCGTTCTGCGTACCAGCAACGACCAGGTCCAGGCGAGAGGTTTTGATCTCATCCGCGGTTGGGTTCAGTACGTACTGGTCATTGATGTAACCGACACGTGCCGCACCGATTGGGCCGTTGAATGGCAGGCCAGACAGCGCCAGCGCAGCAGACGCGCCAATCATCGCCACGATGTCTGGGTTAACCTGTGGGTTTACAGAAACAACGGTAGCAATAACCTGCACTTCGTTGATGAAACCTTCCGGGAACAGTGGACGCACTGGACGGTCAATCAGACGAGAAATCAGAGTTTCGCCTTCGCTTGGACGGCCTTCGCGACGGAAGAAGCTACCCGGGATACGACCAGCAGCGTAAGTACGCTCCTGATAGTTAACCGTCAACGGGAAGAAATCCTGACCTGGTTTAGTTTTTTTCTGGCCAACAACGGTAACGAATACCGCAGTGTCGTCCATGCTCGCCATAACTGCTGCAGTGGCCTGGCGTGCCATCATGCCGGTTTCCAGCGTGACGGTATGCTGACCATATTGGAATTTGCGTACGATCGGGTTCAGCAAAATTTAAGTCCTTAAATTCGAGGGGCAGAGCGCTTTTTGGCTCGCCGGGGTTTACCGATCTTTAGTTGCATCCTCGCGACTAATGACAATCTTCAACCGCTCATGCGGTAAAGCCTCTCATTAGCCGCGCGAAACGCTGCAAGCAAAGATCACTCTCAGCAACAATACATGAGTTTGGTACGGAATGCTGCGGATTGCTCGAAAAAAGGGGCCATAAAGGCCCCCTTTTCGCGAAACTCGCACAAATCTGATCGTCAGATGCGCTTTTCTGCATAGTGCATGTGCTACATCGTTGATCAGATTCTTCAGACTTAGCGACGCAGACCCAGGGTTTCGATCAGGCTGGTGTAACGTGCAACGTCTTTACGCTTCAGGTAGTCCAGCAGCTTACGACGCTGAGATACCATGCGCAGCAGACCGCGACGGCTGTGGTGGTCTTTTTTGTGCTCAGAGAAGTGACCCTGCAGGTGGTTAATCTGAGCAGTCAGCAGAGCAACCTGAACTTCAGTTGAACCGCTGTCGTTAGCACCACGACCGAATTTAGCAACGATCTCTGCTTTAGCTTCTACGCTTAGAGACATAATAAACTCCGAAATAATAAATGAATGGTTGGGTGCCGATCTCTAATTCAGCAGCCCGCTTTAAAAGCCGCGCTATTCTACTCTTCGCCTGATTGCAACGCAAATGCGCCGTTAGCTCAAACGTGAATGTGTTGATTAGGCGGGAAACTCGACCACCAGACGACGCGGCGCCACGCGCCCATCCTCAGCGATTTCTGCCATGCCGATAAATTTATGTTCTTCACCTTCGGTAACACGCACCAATCCCTGTTCAGGCGCATTCGCCACCTGCACCGGCATCCCCTGTTTGAAATAAGCGGCGACAGAGGGCAGCAAATTGACGATGGGGAACTCCTCCGCAGGGCTATCCATTGGCAGCAGCAGTGCATCCAGTGCACGGTAGTCTGGCGTTTCTGCTGCGTTGGCTTCAGCCGCCATCGCCTGCAACTGCTCAAAGGTGATCATGCGATCAATCGGATACTTTGCCACCTGCAAACGACGCAACATAATCACATGTGCGCCGCAGCCGAGCTTCTCGCCGAGGTCATCGATGATGGTGCGAATATAAGTGCCCTTGGAAACGTGAATTTCCAGCTCCAGCTCATCCCCTTCCCAGCGAATAAACTGCAGTTCAAACACGGTGATCGGTCGTGCTTCACGCGGTACGGTAATGCCTTCACGCGCGTATTCATACAGCTTGCGGCCCTGGTACTTCAACGCAGAGAACATGGTGGGTACTTGTAAGGTGTCACCACGGAAGCTCTCCAGCGCCGCATCAAGCTGGGCTTGATTGAAGGTCACCGGGCGCGTTTCGACGATATTGCCATCAGCGTCTGAGGTATCCGTACGCTCGCCGAGGCGGGCAATAACGCGATAGCGTTTATCGGAATCGAGCAGGAACTGCGAGAACTTCGTCGCTTCACCGAGGCAGATCGGCAGCATGCCTGTTGCCAGGGGATCAAGCGCACCCGTGTGACCCGCTTTGTTAGCATGGAACAGACGCTTCACTTTCTGCAGCACATCGTTCGAGGATGCGCCCTGATGCTTATCCAGCAAAAACACACCGTGGACGTCGCGACCGCGACGACGAGGACGACTCATTAGTCCTCCTTGTCATCTTCCGCCGGGCTTTCGCCACGACGCTCAACGTCACTTTTGATCACGTTGCTGACCAGGTTAGACATGCGCATCCCTTCGATCAGCGAGTTGTCATAGAAGAAGGTCAGTTCAGGTACGATACGCAGACGCATCGCTTTCCCCACCAGAATACGGATATAACCTGAGGCTTCTTTCAGCGCCTTCAGACCATTTTTTACCGCATCTTCATCCTGGTCATTCAAAAAGGTCACGAAGACTTTGGCATACGCCAGGTCGCGCGACACTTCTACGCCGGATACCGTTACCATCATGCCGAGGCGCGGGTCTTTAATTTCACGTTGCAGGATAATTGCGATTTCTTTCTGCAGTTCCTGAGATACGCGCTGTGGGCGGCCAAATTCTTTTGCCATTTTTTCTTTCTCCCAAATAATTCGGGAGGCCAGAGGCCTCCCAAATTGCAACACATCAAGTGATGATCAATCGATGGTGCGTTTAATTTCAATCACTTCAAAGACTTCGATCATGTCACCAACGCGAACGTCGTTGTAGTTCTTCACGCCGATACCACACTCCATGCCGTTACGCACTTCGTTGACATCGTCTTTAAAGCGACGCAGAGATTCCAGCTCGCCTTCGTAAATCACCACGTTGTCGCGCAGTACGCGAATCGGGTTGTGACGTTTGATGTTGCCTTCGGTGACCATACAGCCAGCAATGGCGCCAAATTTCGGTGACTTGAACACGTCACGCACTTCGGCCAGACCAATGATCTGCTGTTTGAATTCCGGTGCCAGCATGCCGCTCATGGCTGCTTTTACTTCGTCAATCAGATTATAGATAACGGAGTAGTAGCGCAGGTCCACGTTTTCAGCGTCAATCACGCGACGCGCAGAAGCGTCAGCACGGACGTTAAAGCCGAGGATGATGGCGTTGGAAGCCGCTGCCAGGGTCGCGTCGGTTTCGGTGATACCACCCACGCCCGAACCGATAATCTTCACCTTCACTTCGTCGGTGGAGAGTTTCAGCAGCGAGTCGGAGATCGCTTCCACCGAACCCTGTACGTCGGACTTCAGCACGATGTTCAGCTCGGACACTTCGCCTTCGGTCATGTTAGCGAACATGTTCTCCAACTTCGACTTCTGCTGACGCGCCAGTTTCACTTCGCGGAATTTGCCCTGACGATACAGTGCAACTTCACGTGCTTTCTTCTCATCACGCACAACAGTCGCTTCATCACCCGCTGCTGGCACACCAGACAGACCGAGGATTTCCACTGGAATGGATGGACCCGCTTCCAGCACTTCACGACCCAGTTCGTCACGCATCGCACGGACACGGCCGTATTCGAAGCCGCACAGTACGATATCGCCTTTGTTCAGCGTACCTTCACGCACCAGCACGGTCGCAACCGGGCCACGACCTTTGTCGAGGAAGGATTCGATGACCACGCCGCTCGCCATACCTTCACGAATGGCGGTCAGTTCCAGAACTTCAGCCTGCAGCAGAATCGCATTCAGCAGGTCATCAATACCGGTACCCGCTTTCGCAGAGACGTTAACGAACATGTTTTCACCGCCCCACTCTTCCGGAATGATTCCGTACTGGGTCAGTTCATTCTTCACGCGATCCGGGTCTGCTTCTGGCTTATCAATCTTGTTCACCGCAACCACAACCGGCACTTTGGCCGCTTTGGCGTGCTGGATGGCTTCGATAGTCTGTGGCATCACGCCGTCATCGGCAGCAACCACCAGAATAACGATATCCGTTGCCTGCGCACCACGTGCACGCATCGCGGTAAACGCGGCGTGGCCCGGGGTATCCAGGAAGGTTACCATACCGTTGTCAGTTTCAACGTGGTAAGCACCGATATGCTGTGTAATACCGCCAGCCTCGCCTGAAGCGACTTTGGTTGAGCGGATATAGTCCAGCAGCGAGGTTTTACCATGGTCAACGTGACCCATGATAGTGACCACCGGAGCGCGTGACTCCTGCGCTGCATCGGTATCACGATCGTCCATCACCGCTTCTTCCAGTTCGTTCTCGCGGCGCAGGATCACTTTGTGACCCATTTCTTCCGCAACCAACTGGGCTGTTTCCTGGTCGATGACTTGGTTAATGGTCGCCATTGCGCCCATTTTCATCATCGCTTTGATAACCAGTGAGCCTTTCACCGCCATTTTGTTTGCCAGCTCGGCAACAGTAATGGTTTCGCCGATGATCACATCACGGTTAACAGCCTGAACGGGTTTGTTGAAGCCCTGCTGCAGTGCGCTTGGCTTACGGTTTTTACCACCTTTACCACCACGGAACTGCGCACGCGCTTCTTCGCGATCAGTTTTCGCTTCAGAATGCTTGTTGCCTTTTTTGGCTGGGCGCGCTGCTTTGGTGGTACGCGCACGTCCACGTCCGCCTTCAACTTCGCGGTCGTTTTCGTCTTCAGCCTGACGGGCATGAGTGGAAGTGGTGACATGGTAGTCGCCTTTGTCTTCTTCCTCTGGTTTTTCCCATTCAGCTGATTTCTCTTCAGCCAGGCGGCGGGCTTCTTCTGCCACACGGCGAGCGTCTTCTTCCAGCTTACGGCGTGCTTCTTCTTCCGCTTTGCGTTTCAGATCAGCCGCTTCGGCTTCACGACGCGCCTTATCAGACTGCGCAGCCTTGGTTACTTCATCGGTAGGTTGATTAGTCACTTTCTCATTTTCCGCTGCTTCACGCTTGGCCTTTTCAGCGGCTTCGCGCTTGGCTTTATCTTCGGCTTCACGTTGCGCTTTTTGTTCAGCTTCGCGACGGGCTTGTTCTTCCGCCTCGCGACGCGCCTGCTCTTCCGCTTCACGCTGCGCCTCGGCTTCAGCTTCTGCCTGAGCTTGCTCAGACTCAGCATCACCTTTCACGTATGTGCGTTTTTTGCGGACTTCGATTTGCACCGACTTACTTTTACCCCCGGTGACGGGAATATTCAAGGTGCTGCGCGTTTTGCGCTGTAATGTCAGTTTACTTGAACCGGTCTGACCGTGCTCACGATTCAAATGGGACAGTAAGGTTTCTTTCTCTTGCTGGGACACCGCATCGTTTTCAGACTTGCGGATCCCTGCGTCAGCAAATTGCTGTACCAGGCGATCGACCGGAGTCTGAATTTCGGCGGCCAGCGATTTTACGGTTACATCTGTCATGCTGTTCCTTCCTGTTATTACGCGTCATCGCCGAACCAGCAGATATTACGTGCAGCCATAATCAGCGCACCGGCCTTCTCATCATCCAGCCCTTCAATATCTGTCAGATCGTCAACACCTTGCTCAGCGAGATCTTCCAGCGTGCAAACGCCTTTGGACGCCAGGCGATACGCCAGCGCACGATCCAGGCCCTCAAGATTCAGAAGATCCTCAGCGGGCTCCTGATTACCAAGGCTCTCTTCTTTCGCTAATGCCAGGGTGGTCAACGCATTTTTTGCTCGTTCACGCAGGGCTTCAATGGTCTCTTCGTCGAGGCCGTCGATTTCCAGCAACTCGTTGATTGGCACATAAGCCAATTCTTCCAGCGAAGAGAAGCCCTCTTCCACCAGTACGGTGGCGAACTCTTCGTCGATGTCGAGATGTTTGGTGAACATATCGATCGCTGCGTGGGCTTCAGCCTGATGCTTAGCCTGCAGATCATCGACGGTCATCACGTTCAGTTCCCAACCACTCAGTTGGGAAGCCAGACGCACGTTTTGGCCGTTACGGCCGATCGCCTGAGCCAGATTGCCGGCTTCAACAGCGATATCCATGGTGTGATTGTCTTCATCCACCACAATTGACGCCACATCGGCTGGCGCCATGGCGTTAATGACGAATTGTGCCGGGTTATCGTCCCACAGCACGATATCAATACGCTCGCCACCCAGCTCGCTTGATACAGCCTGGACACGCGCACCGCGCATACCCACACAAGCACCGACCGGATCAATACGTTTATCGTTGGTTTTCACCGCGATTTTAGCGCGTGAACCTGGATCGCGCGCTGCCGCTTTGATCTCGATAACTTCTTCACCGATTTCTGGCACCTCAATGCGGAACAGTTCGATCAGCATTTCTGGCTTAGAACGGGTGACAAACAGCTGTGCACCACGCGCTTCCGGACGAACAGCGTACAACACGCCGCGAATACGGTCGCCTGGGCGGAAGTTTTCACGTGGCAGCATATCTTCGCGTCCGATCACGGCTTCAGCATTGCTGCCCAGATCGAGTGAGATGCTGTCGCGGTTTACTTTCTTCACCACGCCGGTGATGATTTCACCTTCGTGTTGACGGAACTGATCAACCACCATCGCGCGCTCAGCTTCACGGACTTTCTGCACGATAACCTGTTTAGCGGTTTGGGTGGTGATACGGTCGAAGGTGACAGATTCGATCTGGTCTTCAACGTATTCGCCCAGATTGAACGCTTCGTCTTCAAAGCGGGCCGCATCCAGCGTAATTTCACGAGTCGGCTGTGTTACTTCTTCCACAATCTGCCAGCGACGGAAAGTATCGAAATCACCGCTGCGACGGTCAATGCTGACGCGCACTTCGATCTCTTGCTCATACTTCTTTTTAGTCGCAGTGGCCAAAGCGCTCTCAAGCGCCTCGAAGATTTTCTCACGTGGCAGGGCTTTTTCGTTAGAAACGGCTTCTACTACAGCTAAGATCTCTTTGTTCATCCTGGTTAGCCTCAATCCGGACTTTTAAAAGTGGGGGACCAGGTTCGCTTTCTGAATATTACTCAGCGCGAACACCTCATCGTTACCCTCAACGGTTACCGTGATCATCTCACCTTCCACGGATTTGATGATCCCCTGCCATTTACGGCGGTTCTGTACGGCCATACGCAGTGTCAAGCTCACCTCATCACCGGCGAAACGTGCATAGTGTTCAGCAGTGAAAAGAGGACGCTCGAGACCTGGCGAGGAGACTTCAAGGTTGTAAGCCACCGTAATGGGATCTTCCACATCCATTACCGCGCTGACCTGGTGGCTAACATCGGCACAATCATCAACATTGATACCATTCTCACTATCAATATAGATGCGCAAAGTCGATGTGCGACCGCGAACGAATTCGATACCGACCAATTCGTAGCCAAGCGCTTCTACTGGAGCGGTGATCAAATCAGTCAATTTTTGCTCTAATGTGGACAAGCCCACCCCCAAGACATAAAAAAAGGGCCTATAGCCCAGTATTGCGATTCCTGATAACAAAAAACCCCGAAAATTCGGGGCTTTTTATCACTGGACCCTGTACGCCGCAGAGCGGCATCGGCACACAATCCAAAAGAATTTTTTTCAAAAAAACACTGAGGATGCGTCCGTCGATGCATACAGTATATTTGAAAAAGAACTCTAAGGGAAAGTGGTTGCGGGGGCCGGATTTGAACCGACGACCTTCGGGTTATGAGCCCGACGAGCTACCAGGCTGCTCCACCCCGCGTCCGAAAACGTGGCGAATAATACGCCGACCTTGCTTAAAAAGCAAGTTTTACTGAGATTTGGTACCGAGGACGGGACTTGAACCCGTAAGCCCTTTCGAGCACTACCACCTCAAGGTAGCGTGTCTACCAATTTCACCACCTCGGTACTGCACTGACTGCGACGTTATGTTGCCGCTAAAGCATTGACGATGTTACTGCGGGATATCATTGCCCGGGGTTGCCGGTTTAGCTGGCTGAGTCTGCTGTTCAGACTGAGCTGGCGCAGTGAGGTTTTCCCACTCGCTTCCTTTAGAAGACTTGTTCGTGTTCAGATTGCCCAGAATCAAGCTGATGATGAAGAACAGGGTCGCCAGTACTGCAGTCATACGTGTCATGAAATTACCAGACCCGTTTGAACCGAACAGTGTACCAGAGGCGCCTGCACCGAATGAGGCTCCCATATCAGCGCCTTTGCCTTGCTGAAGCATGATCAGACCCACGAGGCCAATCGCAACAATAAGGAAAACAACTAACAGAGCTTCGTACATAATCAACCTGTTTCCTTGCGCGTTATCCGCACAGTTAAAGCTTCACCAATATTGACGGGGAGTATCGTCATCACCCATCAGAAGCGGGTGTGAATACTAACCAATGGGACATACCTCTGCAAGCGCAATTTTCACGAACTTTATTGATTGCGGAAAAAAGCGCCAGGATGGTGATTTAACAGGCGGAAAGTCGAAATCTCGCCGCCTGTTAACACGCTTAGACCGCTTTCACCGCATCAGCAATTTTATGCGCCAGCTCGGTGACTAAGGCTTCATCTTCACCCTCGACCATCACGCGAATCAGCGGCTCAGTGCCCGATTTACGCAACAGTACACGACCGCGCCCTGCTAGCGTTTTCTCCACTTCAGCGCTGACAGCCTTCACGCTCTCGGATTCAAGAGGATCATGACTGCCGCTGAAGCGTACATTCACCAGAATCTGCGGCAGCATTTTCATGCCACTGCACAAATCATGCAGACTCATGTGATTACGCACAATAGCAGTGAGTACTTGCAAACTTGCCACGATACCGTCGCCAGTGCTGATTTTATCCAACAGAATGACATGCCCGGAGTTTTCAGCCCCCATGCGCCAGCCCTTCTCCTGCATTTTTTCCAGCACGTAGCGGTCACCCACTTTGGCACGCGTGAAGGGAATGCCCAACTGTTTCAACGCCAGTTCCAGCCCCATATTACTCATCAACGTACCCACCACGCCGCCGCGCAGTTGTCCCTGACGCAAGGCTTCACGTGCAATGATGTAGAGAATCTGGTCACCATCGACCTTCATGCCCAGATGATCCACCATCATGATGCGATCACCATCGCCATCGTAAGCAAGGCCCAAATCGGCCTTCTCTTCCAGCACGCGCTGCTGCAGCATGCGGAGATCGGTTGCGCCGCACTCTTTGTTGATGTTCATGCCATCGGGCTGCACGCCAATCGCAATCACTTTGGCACCTAATTCACGCAGCACATTAGGCGCAATGTGATAGGTCGCACCGTTGGCGCAATCCACTACGATTTTCAGACCGTTAAGACTTAACTCGCTCGGGAATGTGCCTTTACAGAACTCGATATAACGACCAGCAGCATCAACGATACGGCTGGCGCGCCCCAACTCAGCGGACTCAACGCAGGTCAGTGGCTTCTCTAACTCAAGCTCGATGGCCTCTTCCACTTCATCCGGCAATTTAGTGCCTTCCGCAGAGAAGAACTTGATGCCGTTATCGTCGAAGGGGTTATGCGATGCAGAGATCACGATACCGGCTTCTGCACGGAAGGTACGCGTCAGATAGGCAATCGCGGGGGTTGGCATAGGCCCGGTAAAGGCCGCCGACAAACCAGCAGCAGCCAGGCCGGCTTCCAGTGCCGATTCCAGCATGTAGCCAGAAATACGCGTATCTTTACCAATTAATACCTTACGTGATCCAGAGCGCGCCAGAACCTTACCCGCAGCAAAACCCAGCTTTAGGACAAAATCAGGGGTAATCGGTGCTTCACCGACCTTGCCACGAATACCATCTGTACCGAAATATTTACGATTACTCATGCTTTATCCTTTTGCTCTCCGTGTCGCTTCAACAATACGCATCGCTTCGACAGTCTCTTTCACATCATGCACGCGAATAATTTGTGCGCCCTGCATAGCGGCAATCACCGCACAGCTCAGGCTGCCGGTCAAACGCTGCGTCGGACCGACATTTAACAGCTGGCCAATCATCGATTTGCGCGACATTCCGACCAATAGCGGTAAGCCAAAATGGTGGAAATGGCTGAGTTCAGCCAGCAGTTGATAATTGTGGTTGAGATTCTTACCGAAACCGAAGCCAGGGTCGAGCAACAGATTCTCTTTTTTAATGCCTGCCGCTTCGCAACGTGCAATCTGTGCCTGGAAGTAAGCGTCCACTTCACCCACGATATTCTGATATTCAGGTGCTTGCTGCATAGTGCGCGGTTCGCCCTGCATGTGCATCAGGCATACCGGCAGACCGGTCTCCGCTGCTGCTGCCAATGCACCCGGTTCTGACAGTGAACGAATATCATTAATGATGTGAGCACCCACTCGCGCCGATTCACGGATCACCTCTGGCTTTGAAGTATCAACCGAAATCCATACTTCAAAACGCTGGGCGATGGCTTCCACCACCGGAATCACGCGCGCTAACTCTTCATCTACGCTGACTTCATCGGCACCTGGCCGCGTAGATTCCCCGCCGACATCGATGATGGTTGCGCCCGCATTCACCATCTCATTGGTATGGGTCAGCGCATCCACCAATGTGTTGTGTGTTCCGCCATCAGAGAAGGAGTCCGGCGTGACATTCAAAATACCCATCACATGGGGAAACGACAGATCGAGATGGGAATCACGGGCGAACAACTTCATGGCGGGAATCTCCTTGGGAATCACGGTATCACTGAATGTAAAAAACCCCGGACCGGCCGGGGTTTTTGCTGAGGTTTGTGGCCTCTTATTTGTCGAGCTGTTCTGACATGGTGTTGCCAGGATTTGGCGTACGCGGTTCATCAACCGGACGTGGCGCCTTTGGCGTCCCATTGTTGTCCGATGAACTGCTGCTGCCTGAATCATCCCAACCTGCTGGTGGGCGAACTTCACGGCGAGCCATCAAGTCATCAATCTGTGGCGCATCAATGGTTTCATACTTCATCAGCGCGTCTTTCATCGCGTGAAGGATGTCCATATTCTCACCCAGCAGAACACGAGCACGCTGGTAGTTGCTGTCGATCAGGTGTTTAACTTCCTGGTCGATGATGCGTGCTGTTTCATCTGACATGTGTTTCGCCTTAGCCACAGAGCGGCCGAGGAACACTTCGCCTTCTTCTTCAGCATACAGCAACGGACCTAACTTCTCGTTGAAGCCCCACTGCGTCACCATGTTGCGCGCCAGGTTAGTGGCGACTTTAATGTCGTTAGATGCACCGGTAGAAACGTGTTCTGCGCCGTAGATGATCTCTTCCGCCAGACGACCGCCGTACAGCGTTGAGATCTGGCTTTCAAGTTTCTGGCGGCTGGCGCTAATCGCGTCACCTTCTGGCAAGAAGAAGGTCACACCCAGCGCACGTCCACGCGGGATAATTGTCACTTTATGCACCGGATCGTGTTCCGGTACCAGACGACCAATAATCGCATGGCCCGCTTCGTGGTAAGCGGTGGATTCTTTCTGCGCTTCCGTCATCACCATGGAGCGACGTTCTGCACCCATCATGATTTTGTCTTTCGCTTTCTCGAACTCAACCATCGAGACCACACGCTTGTTGCCACGTGCAGCAAACAGTGCCGCTTCGTTAACAAGGTTAGCGAGGTCAGCACCCGAGAAGCCCGGCGTACCACGTGCGATGATCGCTGCATCGATGTCAGTGGCCAGCGGCACACGACGCATATGCACTTTCAGAATCTGTTCACGACCGCGGACATCTGGCAGACCGACCACAACCTGGCGGTCAAAACGACCTGGGCGCAGCAGCGCGGGGTCAAGTACGTCTGGACGGTTAGTGGCGGCGATAACGATGATGCCTTCATTACCTTCGAAGCCATCCATCTCAACCAGCATCTGGTTCAGCGTCTGCTCACGTTCATCATGACCACCGCCTAAACCGGCGCCACGTTGACGGCCTACAGCATCGATTTCATCGATAAAGATGATGCACGGCGCGGCTTTCTTCGCCTGCTCGAACATGTCACGCACACGAGATGCACCGACACCCACGAACATTTCAACAAAGTCAGAACCGGAGATAGTGAAGAACGGTACTTTTGCTTCGCCAGCAATCGCTTTAGCCAGCAAGGTTTTACCGGTACCCGGAGGGCCGACCATCAGGACGCCTTTCGGGATCTTACCACCCAGTTTCTGGAAGCGGCTTGGCTCGCGCAGATATTCAACCAGTTCACCCACTTCTTCTTTTGCTTCATCGCAACCTGCGACATCAGCAAACGTGGTCTTGATCTGGTCTTCGGTCAACATGCGGGCTTTACTCTTGCCAAAGGACATCGCGCCTTTGCCACCGCCGCCCTGCATCTGACGCATAAAGAAGATCCAAACGCCAATCAACAGCAGCATTGGGAACCAGGAGATGAAGATGGAAGCCAGCAGGCTTGGCTCTTCTGGTGGTTCGCCAATCACTTTGACGTTTTTGGTCAAGAGGTTATCAAGCAACTTTGGATCGTTGACAGGAATGTAAGTCGTATATTTATTACTGTCTTTTTTGACAACGTTAATCTCACGCCCGTTAATACGTGCCTCGCGGACCTGATCCTGGTTCACTTCCGACAGGAAGGTTGAATAATCAACCCTACGGCCATTCGACTCGCTGGGCCCAAAGCTCTGGAAGACAGACATCAGCACGACCGCGATGACTAACCAGAGAATCAGGTTTTTCGCCATGTCACTCAAGGGATTAACCTCATATTACAACGGTGTTAACAGACAGCGTAGGGTACTATATATCCTTCAGACCTGGAATCGCGGCGCTGATGATTTTACTGCTTTTCACTGAAACTCAGAATTACACATCAGAGTAAACGCAGTTCGCCTTGCTTTGAATCCGGTACCGAGAGCTATAGTTTGCGCCCTGTCGCCACAATGTACACTTCACGCGAACGTAAACGAGAAGCGTCTGGCTTACGAATTTTCACTTTCGTAAATAGGGAGCGAATTTCCCGCAGGTATTCCTCGAAGCCATCTCCCTGAAACACTTTCACTACAAAACTGCCGCCAGGCGCCAGGATATCCCGACACATTTCCAGCGCCAACTCTACCAAATACATCGATCGTGGAATATCAACCGCAGGTGTACCACTCATGTTCGGCGCCATGTCAGACATAACAACTTGCACCTTTTGATCACCTACTCGCTCCAGCAATGCGTTCAGCACTGCCTCTTCACGAAAGTCGCCCTGTAAAAAATCGACACCGACGATCGGGTCCATGGGAAGCAAGTCACAGGCAATAATACGACCGTTCGATCCAATCTGTTGTACCGCATATTGCGACCAACCGCCGGGCGCAGCACCCAGATCTACCACTGTCATGCCGGGTTTGAAAAGCTTGTCACCCTGCTGAATTTCGTCCAGTTTAAACCAGGCGCGCGAACGCAACCCCTTTTTCTGTGCCTGCAACACATATTTATCGCTAAAGTGTTCCTGTAGCCAGCGACTGGAACTGGCCGAACGCTTTTTACCCGTCATAATTTTTCCAATTAAATCTTCATCGTAGCGATAAATCAGTACGCAATGAGTCGCGTTGATTTGGCGATATACCCGAGATGGCGGTAGAATGAACCGTTTTCAATCCCTGAGTAAGTAAAAAATACGATGAATCTGAGTACCAAACAAAAACAGCACCTGAAAGGCCTTGCCCATCCACTGAAGCCCGTTGTTATGCTGGGCGGTAATGGCTTGACCGAAGGCGTGCTCGCCGAAATCGAACTGGCGCTCGAGCATCACGAATTGATCAAGGTGAAAATTGCCTCTGAAGATCGTGAAACCAAGCAGCTGATCGTTGACGCTATCGTACGTGAAACAAAAGCTTGTAACGTACAGGTCATCGGCAACACGCTGGTGCTGTATCGCCCTGCAAAAGAGCGCAAAATTACTCTGCCACGTTAATGAAGCCGTTAAGGCTGCCATGACGGGCAGAGAAAGTGCCATGCTCCTGCATGGGATAAAAGGCCGCTATGCGGCCTTTTTCCTTTCTTTACAATATGCGGCTACACATTTCAAAGCGTAGCAATATCTTAAAGGTATTCCACCTTTAACACTTCATATTCCACATCGCCGCCCGGTGTCTTCACAATCGCAACGTCGTCTGCTTCTTTTCCAATCAAACCACGCGCCATCGGCGAGTTCACTGAAATCAGGTTTTGTTTGAAGTCAGCTTCATCATCACCCACGATGCGGTAAGTGAATTCTTCGTCCGTATCCACATTCAAAATGGTCACGGTAGCACCAAAAATCACGCGGCCGGTTTTCGGCATCGTCGTGATATCAATCACCTGAGCGTTGGAGAGTTTGGCTTCAATCTCCTGAATACGGCCTTCGCAAAAACCCTGTTCTTCACGGGCAGCGTGGTATTCGGCATTTTCTTTTAGATCGCCATGCTCACGGGCTTCGGCAATAGAGGCGATGATGCGCGGACGCTTCACGGTTTTCAGTTCGTTCAGCTCTTCACGCAGGCTCTCAGCGCCTTTCAACGTCATCGGAATCTGATTCATTTTGGCTCCTCGTCATCTATCCTGGTTAACGGCGTCATCCTGACCGGTGACAGCAGAAAACAGCTTCTGCGGCGCGTTACCTCTTTTCACAAGCAAAAGAAGCCTGACCCGGAAAGCTTTCCGGGTCAGGTTCGGTTTTGCATTTTGATACGTATTTTACCCCAGAGTTCCCTGTGGGTCATCGTTTACTTTGCACCGCCTCGGGACGTAGTATTGACGCCTTCACCCGTCAGTTACCGCGAGATTATGCGATTTTCACGACTTGTTACCGGATTAACCTGTGCGTTTATGCTGCAGGCACAAGCAGCCCCCGTTGAAGAATACATGCAGTATTTGCCAGACGGCGCAAACCTGGCGCTGATGGTACAAAAAGTGGGCGCATCAACCCCGATAATCGACTATCACGGCAAACAGATGGCATTGCCGGCCAGTACCATGAAGGTGATTACCGCGCTGGCGGCCCTGCTGGAACTCGGTCCGGACTTCCGTTTTCAAACCACGATGGAAACCAAGGGTGCAGTCAGCGATGGCACGCTCAATGGCGACTTAGTGGCGCGCTTTGGTGGCGATCCGACGCTGAGCCGTCAGGATCTGCGCAACATGGTGGCGGCCCTGAAAAAGCAGGGCATTACGCATATCAAAGGCAATCTGGTGATCGACACGTCCGTGTTCGCCAGCCACGATATGGCACCCGGCTGGCCGTGGAATGACCTGACGCAGTGCTTCAGCGCCCCGCCTGGGGCGGCCATTGTCGACAAAAACTGCTTCTCAGTCTCGCTCTATAGCGCCACCACGCCGGGCGAAAACGCCTTTGTGCGCATTGCGTCCTATTATCCGGCACATATGTTCAGTCAGGTGCGTACCATTGGCCGCAACAGTGGTGATGGGCAATATTGCGAACTGGATGTGGTGCCAGGCGAACTGAACCGCTACACGCTGACCGGCTGCATGCGCCAACGCGCCGAACCCTTGCCGCTGGCGTTTGCGGTGCAAGATGGTGCCGCCTGGGCGGGCGAAATCCTCAAGGCCGAACTGCGTGCCGCGGATATCGATTACAGCGGCCATTTAGTGCGTCAGACGCAGGTTACCTCACCGGGAACCGTGCTCGCGTCGACGCAATCCGCGCCGCTGCACAATCTGCTGCACACCATGCTGAAGAAATCGGACAACATGATTGCGGATACGGTGTTCCGCACCATCGGCCATCACTATTTCAACGTACCCGGCACGTTCCGCGCCGGTTCTGATGCGGTACGCCGCATACTGCGTGAAAAAGCGGGCGTCGATCTCGGCAACAGCATTCAGGTCGATGGTTCAGGCTTGTCGCGTCACGATTTGATTGCGCCAGATACCATGATGCAGGTACTGCAATACATCGCGAAAAATGACTCAACGTTAAATTACATCTCTATGCTGCCGCTGGCAGGATACGATGGCACGTTGCAATATCGTGGTGGCCTGCATGAAGCCGGATTAGATGGCAAAGTGTCAGCAAAAACCGGTTCGCTGCAGGGCGTTTATAATCTGGCTGGATTTATTACCACTTCCAGCGGTGCACGTGTCGCCTTTGTGCAGTATCTTTCTGGTTATGCGGTGCCGCCTGAAGATCAGAAAACGCGGCGCATTCCTCTGGTACGCTTTGAAAGCCGCCTCTACTCGGATATCAACAAAAACAACTGATGAAATTGCTGATCGTTGAAGATGACTCGCTGTTGCAATCGGGCCTGGCTCAGGCCCTTAGCGCACAAGGATATGCTGTTGACTGCGCGAGTACTGCTGCAGAGAGTAATGCTTTCTTACGCAGTGGGCAGTACAGCCTGATCGTTCTGGATCTGGGTTTACCGGATCGCGATGGTGCCACGTTGCTGCGTCAGTGGCGGCGCGATGGCATCAACGTACCGGTGTTGATCCTGACGGCGCGTGATGCACTGGAGGATCGCGTGGATGGCCTGGATGCCGGTGCCGACGATTATCTGGTCAAACCCTTCGCGCTGGTAGAACTGCAGGCACGCGTGCGTGCACTGATTCGTCGTTTTCAGGGCCACAGCGATAATTTGCTGCAACAAGGTGATCTCACCCTCAATCTCAGTTCGCAGCAGGTTTTGCTGGAAGAGCGTCCACTGGAAATTACCCCAAAAGAGTTCGCACTGCTGACGCGCCTGTTAATGCGTGTCGGTCAGAACGTCCATCGCGAAACGCTGCAGCAGGATCTCTATAGCTGGAATGACGATCCCGGATCTAACACCTTAGAAGTTCATATCCACAATCTGCGCCGTAAGCTCGGAAAAGATCGTATCAAAACCGTGCGTGGCGTCGGCTACCGCCTGGAAGTGCGCGAATGAACAGCATGCGTCAGCGGTTACTGATTATGCTGGCGCTGATTCTCCTCACCTGCCAGGTGATGAGCGCCATCTGGTTATGGCATGAGAGTCGCGAACAGATCAGTTTCCTGGTCAACGAAACGCTGTCTGCTCAGGCGCGTAACGACCGCGTCGAGAATGAGATCCGTGAAGCCATCGCTTCACTGCTGTTGCCTTCACTGGTGATGATCGCTCTGACGCTGCTGCTGTCATTCTGGGCGATTAACTGGATCATTCGTCCATTACGATCCCTGCAGGATAGCCTCGCCCATCGCTCCGCCGATAATCTCACCCCGCTGCCGGTTTATTCAGAAATGGATGAAATCGTAGCCGTGACCACCTCCATTAATCAGCTATTTTCGCGGCTCGACCACACGCTACAACAGGAACGCCTCTTCACCGCCGATGCCGCGCATGAATTGCGTACCCCTTTGGCCGGTTTACGTCTGCATCTTGAACTTCTGCACCAGCAGAACGTGCCGCAGAGTGAGATGCTGATTGAACGTATCGACCAGTTGATGCACACCGTGGAGCAACTACTGATGCTGTCGCGTGCCGGCCAGGCGCTGGCGGGTGGCCACTATCAACAGCTGCAGTGGCAAAAAGACATCATGCAGCCGCTGCAGCCAGAAATGGCCGAACTTTATGCACAGCGACAGCAAACACTGCAGTGGCCGAACGGCAAAGATATTCCGCAACAGGGTGAAGCCGTGTTGCTGCGCCTGATGCTGCGTAATCTGCTGGAAAACGCCTCACGCTACAGCCCGGAAGGCAGTGAAGTGAAGGTGAAAATGCAGCAGGACAAGCAGCAGGTGATTATCGAGGTGTGGGATCAGGGGCCGGGCATTGAGGCCGATGCGGCAGAAGAACTGACGCAAGCCTTCCGCCGTCGCGATCAGCGCTACGGTGGCAGCGGATTAGGTCTGAACATTGTGCTGCGCATTGTACAGATGCACCGTGGCAGGCTGGAGCTGGTCAACCGTAAAGATAGCAGCGGGCTGATTGCTCGCTGCTATTTACCGCATCAACTGCTTTAGAAGTGAGTGTTGAGGCTCATGTAGTAAGTACGGCCTGATTCGTTATAAGTATTGGCACCCGCACCGTACAGGTAGGCACCTGTTGTGGCGTTACCGGTGGTTTGCGCATTACCTTCGCGGAAGTGACGTTTATCAAACAGGTTGTCGATACCCAGGGTGACGCTGGCGTACTTATTCACATCGTAAGTCCCGCTCAGGCCAATGATGGAGTAAGGACTCACTTTATCGGCCGCGCTACCCGTCACCGGTTGACCTTTATAGTCATACTTTTTCGGTGTCTGCGTGCCGTACCAGGTCAGGGTGGTTTGCAGCGACAGATCCTGCGTTGCCTGCCAGCTCAGCGTCGAGTTCAGAGTGTATTCCGGGATGATCGACAGACGATCGCCGGTTTCCTTGTTCTTACTCTGCAGCATGTAGGTGAAGTTGTTGTTCCAGCTCACGCTATCCGAGAACGGCACATTCACCGTACCTTCCAGCCCTTCCACCACCGCTTTCGGTACGTTTTCCCACTTGTAGATATCCGTGGTGCCGTTTGAGGCTTTACCGACGGCTGCGTAACCCGCTTCAATCTTGTTGCGGTAATCGTTACGGAACCAGGTCAGACCCGCCTGATAGCCTTCGTGTTTCCACTCCAGTCCAATCTCTTTGTTGAAACTGTTTTCGGCTTTCAGGTCTGGGTTACCTTGCAGATAACAGGCACCGGTGCTGGCAGCACAGCCCTGACCGTTGCTGTACAGCAGGTAGTTCGGGTTAGTCTGGTACAGGCTTGGCGCTTTATAAGCCAGGCCCGCCCCCATCTTCAGTGTGAAGTCATCACCCAAACCTTGCGACAGGTTCAGAGACGGGCTCCAGTTGTTACCCACAATCGAGTGATGATCGAAACGCAGACTCGGCGTCAGCATGGTGCTGTCGGTCAGTTCCATGTTGTCTTCAGCGAACAGCGAGAAGATTTCCGCCTGCGAATACGGGCTACGACCGGTATTCGACACGCCAGGTACAGAACCGTAGTTAGCCGCCTGAGTGGTTGAAGAGGGATCCTTCATGCTCTGCTGGTTCCATTCGGCGCCCAGCGTTGCCGTCTGATTAATCAGCCACTCAAACGGAATGCTCACTTCGCTATGCAGCAAAATATCGTCTAACTGAATGGTGTTGAAACCATCGTTAGAGAAGATACCTTCCGTACCGCCCGCCAGACCTTCATTGATACGGGTGTTACGGGTTTTCTCATAGCGCGCATAGGTATTGGTGCTGACACCGTTATCCCAGGCACCGGTCCATTTCAACGAAATATTCTGGCGATACAGGCGGTTAGTTTCATCGCCATAGAGGCTTTTCACCAGCGCACTGGTGTTGGTGTTCTGCGTATCGCCTGCGTAAAGGTTGCCTTGACGGCTGTAACCCGCTTGCAACTCCAGGGTTTGCATCGGAGCAAACGCCCAGCTCAGTAACGCATTGATATCTTTATTGACCGAGCCTTCACGACCCGAAGGATAACTGCCCGCATACGTACCGGTACGCGCTGCCGCATGGCCTTCGTTGATGTCATAAGCATCGGCCTGGGTTTTCGCTAAGCCACCGTACAAGCGGAAGTTGAAGTCATCACCCAGCGGCCCTTCGAGGCTAAAGTTAGTGCGTTTGGTCGCGCCTTCCGATTTGTGTTCCGGCGCATTGAAGTAGGTATTCCACGAACCGTGCCACTGCTGATCGGTATATTTCTTGGTGATAATGTTAACCACACCGCCTGCTGCGCCGTTACCGTAACGCACCGCGGCCGGGCCACGAATCACATCAATGCGTTCGATCATTTCTGGCGGCACCCAGTTGGTATCACCGCGCGTATCACGCTCACCACGCCAGCCCAGGCGTACGGAGTTGCGGCTGGTGATTGGCATACCATCCACCATAATCAGGGTGTTTTCCGGGCCCATGCCGCGAATATCGATCTGGCGATTGTTACCGCGCTGGCCACTGGTGGAGTTACCGGTCAGGTTAACGCCCGGCATGGTGCGAATAATTTCAGAGACATCACGTGCAGGCGGATGCTTTTTAATTTCATCTGCAGTGATGGTGGAAACGCCGGGTGCCTGCAGGTTTTGCTGCTGGGCGGTCACCATCAACGTGCCGCCGTTCATCGATTCGGCGTCGGTAGTGGATTGGCTGCTGGTCGTCTTGCTGGAAGTGTCTGCTGCCCAGGCGCTGCCGGAGAGCAGTGAGGCGCTCAGCCCCAGTTCAATCAAAATAGCTAATGATAATCGTGAGTAACGCGTCATTGTTTTTCATTCCTGGATGGCCAGTAAAATGCCGTTGGATTCTTAACTGGCGAGCCGGTGAGAATATCCCTGTCCTTATCGCGCCCAGTTCCAGACCTGGCAGTGCCATCCGTTGCGTAACCTTCCAGGAAGGAAAGAGTCAGGCGGAACGAGCGTGCTCTTTTGAGCGGAAACACCCTATTGCAAATGCAAATAGTTATCAATAGTATTAATTATTAATCTTATGTAAATCTTTCCCTACACAGTGACTGGCAGCCCCTATGACCTGGCGAAATGATGTAACCGGTAGCGAAGCCTGGTGGCAGGAGCAACAAACTCAGGGTATTCCGCGAATTGACCCTCAGCAGGATGGCACCTGCCTGGTGACCTTCTTCTGGCGCGATCCCCAAGGCAGCGAAAAAACGTCAGCGACTCAGCGTGTATGGATCAACATCACTGGCGTGACCGATCACCACCAGAAACGTCCACCTCAGTCATTGGTGCGCGTAACGGGTACCGATGTGTGGTACTGGCAAACTGCGCTGCCATCAAACTGGCGCGGCAGCTACTGCCTGATGCCCGATGAGCAGGCAACCGACTTTAGCGGTGAAGCGGACATGTATGCCTTGCGAAACTGGTGGCGTGACAAATTCCCCACGGCGAAGGCCGATCCCCTGAATACACTGCGCGGCTGGGCCGGTGGGCGTGGCATGGGCGTTTCGCCGCTGCATCTCCCGCAGGCCCCTGACCAGCAAATCTGGCAAGCCGTGGATGATGGCAGCGCATCGGCTGTTTCTTTGCAACAATATCAGTGGGATAGCGCGTTACTAAGTAACAGTCGCAAAGTGTGGATTTATGCCACCGGCGAATCCGATAACGCGCAACGTCCACTGGCCATTCTGCTGGATGGGCAGTTCTGGGCGAATCAAATGCCGATTGCCGGGCCATTGCAGCAACTTACTGACGCAGGGAAACTCCCACCTGCCGTTTATCTGTTTATTGACATCATCGATCGTGAACACCGTAGTCGTGAACTGCCCTGTAATCCGCAGTTCTGGCAAGCCGTGCAGCAGGAGTTACTGCCGCAGGTGGCGCAATGGGCACCCTATCGCCAACAGGCAGACAGCACGCTGGTGGCTGGACAAAGTTTCGGCGGGCTGTCATCGGTGTTTGCCGCGCTGCATTTCCCGGAGACGTTTGGCAATGCGCTGAGCCTCTCTGGATCATTCTGGTGGCCCGAACGTGGCAACCCATACGGCTGGCTGTTGCAGGCGCTGGATAGCGGACTGGCTCCGAAACAGCCGCTGCGTTTCTGGCTGGAGGCGGGTAAACGTGAAGGCCTGATTCTGCAAGCCAATCAACAATTAGAACAAAAACTTACCGCTGCCGGCTATCAGGTGAATTACCTGCCGGTGGAGGGCGGCCATGACGCGCTATGCTGGCGCGGTGGTCTGCTCGACGGTCTGCAAGCCCTGTGGCGCAATCCGACTTAACTTCATCACGCAGGACGCAAACCGGAGCACAGATGTCTGAATCTCTGATGAACAAAACCATGACCGACCAACACACCTTGCCCTTAGTGGCAGCCCAGCCCGGCATCTGGATTGCCGACCAGCTGACCCAGCACCACAATGCTTATGCGGTGGCACACTTTGTCGAATTACGCGGCGCGATTAACAGCGACCTGCTGGCGCAGGCCATCATGGCTGGCATGCAGGAAGCCGATACGCTGAATATGGCGTTTGCCGAAGTCGAGGGCGAAGCACTGCAGTGGCTGCAACCGCAGACGTTCAGTGCGCCAAACATCATTGATTTGCGCGCTGAACCCGATGCGGCCACCAAAGCCCGCGCGTTAATGCGTGAAGACATGAACGGTGATTTACGCGTACTGAGCGGTGCACCTTTATGGCATCACACGCTGTATCGCATTGGCGATCAGCACTGGTTCTGGTATCAGCGTTATCACCATTTAGTGGTGGATGGTTTCAGCTTTACCGCCATCACTCGCCGTATTGCTAACCTTTACACTGCCGCCGTGCAGCAGCAAGAGGCCGAGCCAACCCCGTTCATCCCATTTAGCGAAGTCGTCGAAGAGTACCAGCGTTATCAGGAATCCTCTTCATTCACGCGCGATGGTGATTTCTGGCGCGAGAAAGGCGCAGTGCTGCCCTCACCGGCTTCGCTGTCACCGCTGCCACTGGCTGGACAAAGCGCGACCACCGATCTGCTGCGCCACAGCGTGACGCTTGACCGCAGCACCTTCCAGACCCTGGTGAATCAGCATCCACAATCCAGCGCTGCTGACCTGGCCTTTGCGCTGGTGGCGCTGTGGCTGGCGCGACTCAGCGGACAAAATGATTTCGCCGCTGGATTCATCTTTATGCGCCGCATCGGATCCGCCGCGCTGTGTGCCACCGGTCCGGTGATCAACGTGCTGCCGATGGCCGTGCATTACGATCCCACCCAGCCGCTGAGTGCGCTGGCTGCCCAGCTGGCAGGTGAAGTGAAGAGAATGCGCCGCCACCAGCGTTATGACGCGGAACAGGTGCAGCGCGATCTCGGACGTTTGGGCGATGGTGACCCGCTGTACGGTCCGGTGATCAACCTGAAGATGTTTGACTATCAACTCGATTTTGCTGGCGTTGAAGGCATAACCCATCAGCTGGCATCAGGCCCGGTGCGCGATCTGGAAATCGCTATCTACATCAGCGAACAGGGTGAACTGACGCTGGAGTTGCTGGCGAATGCGGAGCGCTATAGCGAATCGACGCTGATTCGCCACGCCAGCCGTTTTGCTTTGCTGCTGGATCAGCTGGCGGAGCAACCGCAGCGCGCGTTGGGTGAACTGGATCTGCTAACCGCAGAAGAGCACGTACAAATTGCCGGTATCAACCAGACCGCGCACCCTGTTCCGGCAGAAACGCTGGCCTCACTGTTGGCGCAACAGGCCGCGCGTACGCCTGATGCCCCAGCGCTGGCTGATGCGACGCACCAGTTAAGCTACCGTGAGATGCAGCATCAGTTGTATGCTCTGGCAGCGGATCTTAGTGCAGCGGGCGTCCAGCGCGGCGATATCGTCGCAGTGGCATTGCCACGTTCAGTGCAGCTCTCACTGGCACTGCAGGCGATTGTGTCGCTCGGCGCGGCCTATCTGCCGCTCGATACCGGCTACCCCGACGAACGTTTGCAGCTAATGCTGGAAGATGCCGCCCCCAAAACGCTGATCACCTCAGTGGAATTGAGCGCCCGCTTTAGCGCTATCGATTCTGTTAAGCAGCTGCACTTTGATGCGCTCTATACCGCGCCAGACGCGCCACCACCCGCCAGCGAGCCGACACCACAGGATGGCGCTTACATCATCTACACCTCAGGATCTACCGGGCGTCCGAAAGGCGTATTGGTCGGTCATGAAGCGATCGTCAACCGCCTATTGTGGATGCAGGATCGCTATCCGCTGCAAGCCGACGACGTGGTATTGCAGAAAACCCCAAGCAGTTTCGATGTATCCGTATGGGAATTCTTCTGGCCGCTGCTGGTAGGCGCGCAACTGGTGATGGCACCGCCGGAAGCGCACCGCGATCCTGAAGCTCTTCAGCAGTTGTTTGCGCGTTACAAAGTGACTACCACGCACTTCGTCCCTTCGATGCTGGCCGCCTTTGTCGCGGCGCTGGACAGTGCGCCAGCGATTGCCTGCTGTGGCAGCTTGCGTAACGTCTTCTGTAGCGGTGAAGCACTGCCGACCGATCTGTCGCGTGAATGGGAAAAACTGACGCAGGTACCACTGCACAACCTGTACGGCCCGACCGAAGCGGCAGTGGATGTCAGCTGGTATCCGGCGTTTGGCGAAGCTTTGGCAGCCGTTGAAGGGGCCAGCGTGCCGATTGGTTTCCCGGTGTGGAATACCGGACTTCGCATTCTTGATGCGCGTATGCAGCCGGTGCCGCCTGGTGTGGCGGGCGATCTTTACTTAACCGGCGTACAGCTGGCACACGGCTATCTTGGCCGCCCGGATCTGACCGCCAGCCGCTTTATCGCCGATCCTTTTGCCGCTGGCGAGCGCATGTATCTGACCGGGGACGTGGCGCGCTGGCTGGATAACGGCGCGGTGGAATACCTCGGACGCAGCGACGATCAGCTGAAGATCCGTGGCCAGCGTATCGAACTTAACGAAATCGATCATGTGATGAGCGCACAGCCCGGTATTGAGCAGGCAGTCACGCACGCGGTGGTACTCTGCGGTGCCGCTGCACAAGGCGGTGACGCGCGTCAGCTGGTGGGTTACGTCGTCGCAGAGCACGTTGTCGATGGCGACGCGCTGCGTGATGCGCTGGCGCAGCGCCTGCCTGCACATATGGTGCCGGTGGCGATTGTGCAACTGGATGCCTTCCCGCTGAGCAGCAATGGTAAATTGGATCGCAAAGCTTTACCGCTGCCAAAAAATGCAGCTGACAGCGTGGGCCGTGAACCGCATCCCGGTCTGGAAACCAAATTGGCGCAGGCTTTCTGCCAGTTGCTGGCGCGTGACACCATCAGCGCCCAGGATGATTTCTTCGCCCTCGGTGGACACTCACTGCTGGCAATGCGCTTAGCTGCCCAGCTGCGCCGCGAACTGCAACAGCCGGTTTCGGTGGGGCAGATTATGGTGGCTTCAACGGTGGAAAAACTCGCCCGGTTGCTGAGCGATACTCAATCGCATCAGCAGGCAGGTTTTGAAGCCGTTCTGCCGCTGCGTCAGGGCAACGGTCCGACACTGTTCTGCTTCCATCCGGCGTCGGGTTTTGCCTGGCAGTTCAGTATTCTGCAGCGCTATCTCGATCAGCGCTGGTCGCTGGTGGGGATTCAGTCGCCGGATACCCAGAGCCCGCTGAACCAAAGCGCGCATCTCGATGAAGTGTGTGATGCGCATCTGCAAACCTTACGTAACGTGCAGCCGCACGGTCCGTACTTTTTCCTCGGTTATTCGCTGGGCGGCACGCTGGCGCAAGGTATTGCGGCACGACTGGAAGCGGCAGGTGAAGAGGTAGCCTTCCTCGGCCTGCTCGATACCTGGCCGCCGGAAACGCAGAACTGGGATGAAAAGCGTGGCGAGAATGTGCTGGATCCGGCGGTGCTGGAAGAGGTGAATCGCGAGCGCGAACAGTTTATCGCTGCCCAGCGCCATCAGGCGGGCGAAGAGATGCGCGCGATGTTCGATACCATCGAAGCCAACTACGCCAGTTCGGTGCGTCTGCTGGCCACCGCGCGCAGTGCGCGTTTCAACGGTCACGCCACACTGTTCCTCGCGGAGCAGACGCAGCAGCCCGATCAGGATGCGCGTCGCGCCTGGGCACCGTATGTCGGTGAGTTAGAGGTTTGGCCGATGGATTGTGCACACGTGGAGATTATTTCTCCGCAGATGTTTGAGCAGATTGGCCCGCTGTTGCAGCGGATATTAGGCTAACGTCAGCCGATTTCCGGGAGGTCGAGGGGCCTCCCGGCGATAACTGATCT
>NZ_CAJCKS010000068.1:0-25703 GCF_903970985.1 Pantoea sp. ME81
GTTTCAGCATAACCCAGTCATGCCCGAGCATGCAGTGTCAATTTGTCATAAACACCCGCGCAAACCGTTTATCCCCGCGGGCGATCTGTGTTTAAATGTGTATTGTTATGTTATAACGTAATTTCTTTGGGATTTTTGTAGCGGTATTTTTCGGAAACCATAATGAAATCAATGAAAAAATTGCTGATCGCCACGGCGCTCGGCCTGGCTTCGTGCGCCTCATTCGCGGCGCAGCATCAGGAAAACACGGTGCGCATTGCCGCTCCGTTTGAAATTAAAGGTGCCGATCCGGCGCTTTCCGGTGACATCCTTCTGCGCATGGATGTGGTGGAAACGCTGGTGGAAGTGAACCAACGCGGTGAACCGATCCCGGCTTTGGCGAAGAGTTGGCAGGTCTCGGAAGACGGTTTGCGCTGGCAATTACAGCTGCGCGATAACGTGCATTTCCATGATGGTTCGCCACTGGATGCGGCAGCGGTAGTGAAATCACTCAATACTGCGCGGAGTAAAGCGGGATTACTGGATAAAACACCGATCACTGAGATCAGCGGAGAAGGGCAGGTGGTGACCATCACGCTGCGCGAGCCTTTCACACCTCTGCTTTCCGTCCTGGCGGAAAGTCGCTCGCAAATTCTGGCGATATCCAGCTGGGATGCACAGGGCAACATCACGCGCATCATCGGTTCCGGGCCGTTTATGCTGACCGCCTTTCAACCGCCACAGTCGTTAGCGGTGAAACGTTTTGAAGGGTACTGGGGAGAAAAACCGCACATTACCACAGCCAGCTATCTCTCTTCTGGCCGGGCAGAGACCCGCGCGCTATTAGCAGAAAGCGGTGATGCGGATTATGTGTTCAATCTTGATGCCGCCAGCCGTCAGCGTCTGGCACGCAAACCTGCGCTGCAACTCCCCGCCATTCCCGTGCCGCGCACGCTTATGCTGAAGCTCAATCTGGGCGATCCGCTGTTAGCGGAACAGCCGGTGCGCGAAGCGATCAGCATGGCCATTGATCGTAATGCGTTAGCGATGGCGGTGTTGCGCTATCCGGGTGCTGCCAGCCAGTTGTTCCCGCCGAACATGGGCGAGTGGCACAATGCGGCGCTGCCTCCACTCTCCTATCAGCCCGATTCGGCGGTCACGCTGTTGCAGAAAGCCGGCTGGCAACCGGGATCAGATGGTGTGCTGGCCCGCAACGGCCAGCGATTCAGCCTGACGCTGCTGACCTTCCCGGATCGCCCTGAACTGCCGTTGATGGCGATGGTTATCCAGCAGCAACTGCGCAAAATCGGTATTGAAGTGAAGATCAACTCAACCAATGCCAGCGAAATTCCTGCCCAGCACCACAGCGGGAAACTGCAACTGGCGCTGTTCTCACGCAACTTTGCACTCACGCCCGATCCAACCGGCACCTTATTGCAGGATTATGCCGAGAAAGGTGGCGACTGGGGGGCGATGAACTGGCATCCGACAGGATTCAGTGGCGCACTGCATACCCTGACGCAATCCACCGATGCCTCCGCGCGTGCCAAAGCTCGAACACTCATCACTTCGGCACTGCAACAGGATCTCCCGGTGATTCCAATCGCCTGGTATCAACAATCAGCAGCGATCAACAGTCAGTTGCAAAACGTCGCGCTCGATCCGTTTGAGCGTCACTTTGGCCTGCGCCAACTGCGTTGGGAGCCGTGATGATCAGACAACTAAGCTGGCGGCTGATGCAGGCTTTTTTTGTGGTGCTCTCAGTGGGTTTACTCACCTGGTTTCTGGTTCGGTCGCTGCCGGGCGATATGGCGTGGCGCATTGCCAGCGGTCGTTACGGCTATGATCGGGTTGATGCGGATGCCGTCGCGCGCGTGCAGCAGGAGTTAAGTGGCGCAGCCGATCAAGGCAGCGCCTTACTGCACTGGCTATTCGATCTGCTGCAATTCAACTTTGGTCGCTCGCTGGTTTCCGGCGAACCGGTGATGGATGAACTGCGTTGGCAACTGAGTCAGACGCTGGCGTTAGCCGGTGTTTCATTACTACTGGCAATCATTATCACGCTGCCGTTGGGTATCTGGGCCGGTTGCCATGCCAATGGCAAACTGGATCGGCTGCTGTTTTGGCTGACATCGATGCTTAAGTCTGTGCCGCATTTTGCACTGGGTATGCTGCTGATCGTGCTGTTCGCGCTGCAACTCGACTGGCTGCCGAGTGCGGGACACGGTGAGCTGCGTCATTTCCTGTTACCCGCTTTGACGCTGGCCTTGTCGCTAAGCGCGGTGGGCGTGCGTGTGGTGCGCGAAGCCACCTGGCAGGTAGTGAACGCGGGTTATTACCAATGGGGGGAGCAAAAAGGTCTGGCGACCGTCACTTTGCTGCGTCGTCATGGTTTACGCAATCTGGGAACGCCGGTACTCACCTGGTTCGGCATGCAGTTTGTCTGGCTGGTGGAAGGCGTGGTGGTGGTAGAAACCTTGTTTGCCTGGCCCGGCATTGGTCATGCGTTGGTTCACGCTATCTTCGCCCGCGATGTACCGGTGATTCAGGCCAGTGCCATGGCGCTCGGCCTGCTGTTTGTCCTGCTGAATATGCTGGTAGATGCAGGTTGTCATCTGCTTGATCCGCGAGGGACGCGCCCATGAAATTAACTTCACGTCATGTCGGTTTACTGCTGCTGGCTCTGCTACTGAGCTACGCCTTTTTACTGCCTCTGTTTCATCATGGTGATCCTCTGCAACAAGAACTGCTCAACATGTTGCAGCCGCCCAGCCAGGCCAATCTGTTAGGTTTCGATCATCTGGGACGTGACATGCTGCCGCGCCTGAGTGCGGCGCTGCGCCTGTCACTGGGTCTGGCTGCACTGTGTGTGATCAGTGCGATGTTGGTCGGTGTGCTGGCTGGCGTACTCAGCGCGCATTATGGTGGAGTGCTCGACCGTGTGGTCAGCATGCTGGGGGATATGTGCCTCGCGCTGCCCGGCTTGCTGCTGGTGCTGTTACTGGCGGCGATTGCCCCGGACTCACCGGAGATGCTGTGGTTAGGCATTTCGTTGGTGCTGTGGGTGGAATTCTTCCGTGTGACACGCGCCACCTTACGTCCGATTGTGCATTCGCCGGGTATGCAGGCGTCGAAACTGCTGGGTTTTAACGCGATCTACCGCTTTCACCGTCACCTTTGGCCGGCACTCGCACCTGTTTTGCTTACCGTTGCACTGTTCTCGTTTAGCAGCGCCATCATGGCCGTGTCGGCACTGGGATTTATCAGCGTCGGTGTCCGTCCACCGACACCGGAATTGGGCTTGATGATGACCGAACTGCTGCCCTTTGCCTGGGAAGCGCCCTGGTTGCTGCTACAGCCTGTGGTCGCACTGTTTTTATTGCTGATTAGCCTTAACCTGATGATGAAAAAGGAGCATGCATGAAAGGATTACAGGCCATCGGCATAACCATCGCAACAGCAGAAGCCACGCTGGTGGAGCCGGTTGATTTCCACCTGCAACCTGGCCAACCGCTCACTTTATTGGGTGAGACTGGCTCCGGAAAAAGCCTGTTGGCGCAGGCGGTAATGGGAATTTTGCCGGAGACACTTCAGGCCAGCGGAACCCTGATCATCAACGGTCAACGCTATCAGTTACCGCAGGATCGTGATGCGTTACGCAGCTTGTGGGGAAGGACTATGGCCTCGCTGCCACAAGAACCCTGGCTGGCGCTCGATCCCACCATGGCGGTTCAGCAGCAGGTCGCGGAAGGCTATCGCTATATTCGAGGGCATTCCGCGCCGCGAAGCGTGGCGGCTGCGCAGGATGACCTTGCACAACTGGGCTTACAGGCAGCGGCACAAAAATTCCCGTGGCAACTGTCCGGTGGCATGGCGCAGCGTGCGGCATTTGCGGCGGCGCGCGCGGGCGGTGCGGAGATTTTGATAGCAGATGAACCGACTAAGGGTTTAGATGTGTCCCGACGCGATGACGTTGCTGCTTTGCTGAGCCGTGAAGTGGCTGAAGGTGGGACTTTAATGACCATCACGCACGATATTGCGCTGGCGCGTCAGTTGGGCGGAGACGTTATCGTCATGCATAAGGGCAAAGTGATCGAGCAAGGCGCAGCGCAGCTAGTGTTACACACCCCGCAGCAGGGTTATACGCGCGAATTGCTGGCCGCCGATCCCGTTGCCTGGCCGCAACGGCATACCACGGTGATCCGCAGCAAACCCGTGGTGAGTGCGCAAGGGTTAAAACTGCAGCGCGGCGGAAATACGTTGGGCGTGCCAGAAAACTTCGTCCTGCATGCTGGGGAAATTGTCGGCTTACATGGCGCCAGCGGCAGTGGAAAAAGCAGCTTTGGCGACGTATTGCTGGGGTTACTCACACCGCAACAGGGCAGCATCACACGTCATGTTGCGGCGAGTGCGTTGAAGTATCAGAAGATCTATCAGGAACCCTCGGCATTGTTCCCCCCCACGCGCACACTGTCACAAAGCCTGGAGGAGGTGCTGCGCCGTCATCGCATAGAACGGTATAAACGCGACACGTTAATGGAGCAATTAGCGTTAGAGTCTTCATTGCTCACGCGCTGCCCGGATTCCCTCTCGGGCGGCGAGTTACAGCGCTTTTCTCTATTACGCGTCATGCTGCTTGAGCCGGTGTTCCTGTTCGCCGATGAGCCGACATCGCGGCTCGATCCGCTGGTTCAGCAGCAAACTCTGCAGCTGATAACGCAGATGGCGCGTCAGCAGCAGTGCGGCGTGCTGCTGGTGAACCACGATCGCGATTTGCTGGAGAAGGGGACAGATCGCGTGATTGCGATGCAGGCAGCTTAACGTTCTGGCGGCTGGCTATCACCGACACCCAGTGAGCGCTGCATCACGACGGTGTCGAGCCAGCGGCCATGTTTGAATCCCACCGATTTCATCACACCGGTGTGCTCGAAGCCGAGCGCCCGGTGTAATCCCAGCGATCCCTGATTGGCGCTATCTCCCACGATGGCGATGATCTGGCGAAAGCCTGCTGCTTCTGCCAGCGCAATCGCTTTTTGCAATAACGCCCGCCCGACGCCACGTCCGGTTTGTTCATGATCGAGATAAATCGAATCTTCCAGCGTGAAGCGATAGGCATAGCGCGGTCGATAAGGTGCCAGATAACAATAACCCAATACCTGTTCATCCTCTTGCGCCACCAGCCAGAAGCCACCGCGCTGCTGCACATCTTTGACGCGGTTGAGCATTTCGCTTTCGCTGGGCGGTTCGGTTTCGAAGGTGGCGGTGCCGTGGAGGACGTGCCACGCATAGATTTTCTGAATGGCAGCGGCGTGATGGGGTCGGGCGGGAATAATATCCATATGTTCCTGATAATCGGCTAGCGAAAAACACAGGATGCCACTGTGTCACGCGCCAATCATCGGGTTTGAACATAGGAAATTATTATGACTAATTTTGCTCCGACAGCTGCACCGCCATGGTATTCGCTTCCAGCGCTTCGAAGATGTGCGGTTCGTCGGCGGGGTAGCAGATGTAGTCACCTGGATGAAGTTCGACCGGGGCATCGGTAGGCCCAACAAGTGCGCGACCCTGCGCAATAATGATGTGTTCTACGGAACCGGGCGGATGCGGATGAGAGGCGCGCGGTGCGCCCGGCTGGCTGGTGATCAGATATAAATCACGACGACCGCCCGGCGGACAGCTGGCCAGTAGCGCGGCCTGGTAATCCGCGAGTTCAGCCGACACCATCATGCCCTCACCACGACGGATCACCTGCAAACGCTTCACTTCCGGCTCCATCAGGCGGGCGAACGGAATATTGAGCGCCACGCACAGTGACCATAACGTCTCAATGCTGGGATTGCCATTGCCCGCTTCCAGTTGTGAAAGCGTGGATTTCGCAATGCCAGCGCGGCGGGCGACTTCGGTTAACGAGAGCCCGGCACGCTGGCGTTCGCGCACTAATCCAGCAGAGATAAGATCGATCGGTGGTGTCACAATTACTCCTGTTCTTTATATCGAACGCTTTGTTCATCTTGTAAAACAATTCGGGTGCGTTCATTATAACGGCTTTCCTGTTCGATATGAGATCAAATTGTGATGCGTCTGGGTGCAGTTCCGCTTGATCGCGGCGTATTAAAAGCGATTTTCCTGGTTTGTCTGGCCGACGGTATTGTCGGGCTCTCTTACGGTTCGCTAGCGGCAGCGGATGGTTTTCCACTGTGGGTGCCCATCGCGCTGTCGACGATGGTGCTGGCAGGCGCTTCCGAGTTTCTGTTCATCGGTATTGTGGCCGCTGGTGGCAGCCCATTAACGGCAGCGGCGGCAGGTTTGCTGGTCAACGCGCGCCATTTACCGTTTGGTATTGCGGTGAAAGATCTGGTCGGGCAGGGGGGACGCAGTTTGCTGGGTTGCCATATCATGAACGACGAAAGCGTGGTGTTTGGCATTTCGCAAAAGACGCTTTCCCAGCGACGCGCCGCATATTGGGTATGTGGTTTGGGCATTTTTGCTATCTGGCCACTCAGCGTGGTATGCGGCGCATTTATCGGGCGCTTCATTCCCGATGTCTCGGCGGTTGGCCTCGATGCGGTCTTCCCTGCCATCTTGATCGCGCTGATATTTCCCGCTTTGCGTCAACGTCGCACGCGGATTCCGGCCACGCTCGGTACGGCATTGTCAGTACTCGCCACGCCGTTTGTTCCGGCGGGAATGCCGGTATTGTTTTCATTGTTAGGCTTATTAAGCTGGCGGGAGCGCAAAAATGCACAATAACCTCGTGATTGCCGGGATCGCGCTGCTGGCCGTCGGCACTTATGTGATGCGCTTCGCGGGTTACCGACTGGGAAGCCGTATGCCGATGTCGGAATCGGTGCGCAATATGCTCTCGGATGCTGCTACGGTGCTATTGCTGGCGGTTGCCGTCACCACTGCACTATTTGAAGGCAGTCACTTCGCAGGTGTCGCGCGGATAGCGGGCGTGTTGTTTGCTGTGTTTCTCGCCTGGCGCCGTACGCCGTTGATTTTAGTGATTGTTGGCGCGGCCGTGATGACGGCATTGCTGCGTTATTTTGGGGTGCCTTAAACTAAAAAGAACAAACTTGCGGCAAGGGTTTTGCTAATGTGGGATTTCCGTATTCATCGCATAGAGAAGAATCCATGACACCGCGCTTAGCGCTTCCACATGAAGCCGCCAACTTGTGGCGTATTCGCAATCTCGCGATTCGCTATGGCTGCCAGTCAGTTTATCCGCCTGAAGTGATTGCCGCATGGACGCCTGACGCGTTGCCGTCAGGTTATTTTGAGGCGATTAAGGGCAATCCTTTCTACGTGATCGACGATCCTGAACTGGGCGCTGCCGCTACGGGTTTTCTCGATCTCAAAAGCGGCAGCGTAGAAGCGATATTTACCCTGCCAGCGTGCAACGGCAAAGGCTATGCCAGTGCCATTATGATCGCGATTATCGCGGAGGCGCGCCAGCGCGGTTTCCGGCAGCTGACCCTCGCCGCAACACCCAATGCCAGCGGCTTCTATCTGCGCCACGGCTTTAGCACGGTGCGTGAAGCTTTGTATCCTTCCGCTCTGGCCAAAGCCGATCTCCCCTGCATCGAAATGATACTGACACTATGATTGAGTAAGTGAAAACAACATGGATAGCACCAAAATGGTGATTAACTGTGTGGCTTATCGCCACGGCAAACGTGAAGAGCATGTCGATGTCGCCGACATCAGCGAAGTACTCAAAGACGAGAGTGCGTTTATCTGGCTGGGTTTGAATCAGCCTGAACCAGCTTTTATGCAGACGTTGCAGGAAGAGTTTGGCCTGCATGAGTTAGCGATTGAGGATGCGCTGGTTGCCCATCAGCGCCCGAAGATTGAGCAATATGGTGAGTCGGTATTTATCGTGGTGAAAACGGCACATCTCGACGATCATCAGCGCATCAGCTTCGGTGAAACCCACTTTTTCCTCGGTAAAAACTTCCTGATCACCGTCCGCCATGGTTCATCGGAAGGCTATGCGGCGATTCGCGCCAGGGCAGAAAAAAACCACACCATGTTGTGTCAGGGACCGGGTTACGCGTTTTACTGCATCCTCGATTTTATCGTTGACCACTACAGCAAAATCACCGAATCACTCAGTGAACGTATCGGTACGCTGGAAGAGGGCATGTTTACCACCCGCTTTGACAGCAAAACGCTGGAGGATGTCTATCATCTGCGGCGCGAACTGCTGGCGCTGCGCAATGCCGCGATGCCGGTGACTGAAATTTGCGCCCAGCTGGCGCGTTTTCACGAAGACATTATTCCGAAGAACCTGCGTGCCTATCTGCGTGACGTTCAGGATCATGCTCATCACGTGATGATCGATGCCGAGGATATGCGTGAAATGCTCACCAGCGCGATGCAGGTCAATCTGGCGCTGGTGTCGGTTCAGCAGAGCGAAGTGAATAAAAAGTTGGCGGGCTGGGGTGCGGTGCTGATCGTCCCGACCATTGTCTTCAGTATGTACGGCATGAACTTCTCTGATATGCCCGAACTGAAAACCCACTTTGGTTATCCCGCGGTACTGGTGGTGACGCTGGCGATCTGTGGTGTGATGTGGTCACGACTGAAAAAAGCAGGCTGGTTGTAATCTTTTTATCAGATGACTTTATTATCACTGTGCTGATGATAGCGGCGCAGTGAATTAATATCTCCATCCACACATTTCCCTGAACGATTTAACTGCAACTGAGTGATTGAGCGGCCTGTCGCGCAAAACCTTCATCCAATTGCCACGGTTTTGTCATTTCGCTGTTTCTTTCATCATCATCTTTTCCTATAACAATGCCAGATTAAATACAACATATCCCACATTAACCACATAACCCGGTCTTGCTTCATTCGCCAACTGTTGCCACTATCGCTGCATAGTGATGCCAGAAATGCAGGGTGTAACCATGGCGGTGGACCAGAATTTATTTAACTCGATGCCTGATGTTATTGGCGCGGCGCAGCAGATTCGTCGCGGTGATATCAGCAGTGAAAAGCTGGTGGGGAATTGCCTTCAGCAAATAAAATCCCACAATCCCACATTGAATGCCTTTGGTGATGTTTACGATGAGCAGGCGATGGAAGAGGCTAAAAGCTGCGATCGCGAACGTCAGTCGGGCAAGAGTCGGGGTCCATTGCACGGTGTGCCATTCGGCGTCAAAGATCTGTTCTCAACGGCTGGGTTGCGCACCACCAAAGGTTCACTCACCTCACTGGATAACGTACCAGAAGATGACGCGCCGATTATTGAGCGACTGAAGGCGGCGGGAGCGATCATTGTCGGCAAAACCGCGACCACCGAGTTTGGCTGGACCGGATCAAGCTATTCACGGGTATTTGGTCATGGGCGCAATCCGTGGGATCCGGCGTTAACCAGCGGCGGTTCCAGTTCGGGATCGGCAATCAGCGTGGCGGCGCGCATGGTGCCCGCCGCGCTGGGCTCCGACGGTGGCGGATCGGTGCGTATCCCCGGTGCTTTTTGTGGCATTTTCGCCCTTAAAGCCTCGCTGGGACGCATCCCGACCTGGCCGTGGTCTGCCACTGAAATGCTCAGTCATGCCGGGCCGATGACGCGCACGGTTCGTGATAGCGCACTGCTGTTTGATCTGCTTTCTGGACCGGATGCGCGCGACCATCAGGCGCTACCAGCCAAAAATGAATCCTGGCTGGCACGCTGCGACCAGCCATTGCCCGCGCTGCGTGTGCATTACAGTCCCACGCTGTTTAACACACCGGTCGACGAGCAGATTGCGCGTTGCGTCGAACAGGCGGTGGAGCAGATTGCCCATACGTTACCGGTGACGCTCACGGCACGCCCGCTGGATTGGTCATCACCGTTTGAGACATTTGACACTTTATGGAGCGGCGGGCGCGGTGTGGCTTATGGTGCCGCACTGCAGCAGCAGCTCGACCAGCTCGATCCGGGCTTTGCCGCGCTGATTGAACGCGCGCAGCGCCTGAATCTGGCCGACTACCTGGCGGCGCAAAAACAACGAGCGGCGTTTGCCGGACAGGTGCACGCCTTGTTTGACAGCGTGGATTTACTGATCACGCCAACGCTGCCGGTACTGCCTTTCGCGGCCGATCGCCATGTGCCGGAAAACCAGTCGCCGGGCGACAGCGGAGTGGAGTGGGCGCGCTGGACACCTTTCACCTGGCCATTCAATTTGAGCGGTAATCCGGCGGCGACGATTCCCTGTGGTTTTACCGCGCAAGGTTTACCGGTGGGTTTGCAGGTGATCGGCCGACGTTATGCAGAAGGCGACGTATTGCAGTTTTGCGCGGCGCTCGAAGCCCTGATGCCGTGGGATCAACATCAACCTTCTCTGTAAGGCGCGGCCTTGAGACCGCCCGAAAGGTATACTGCGGTTTTGGCCTCTAAAAACAGAAGGTAAGCATGATTAATCAGCCACGACTGGATGAGATCAAACGGATTTTACACCACGACAAACGGGTGCGCGTCACGGAACTGGCGCAGAAATTCGTGGTGTCAGAAGAGACGATTCGCCGCGATCTTAAATATCTGGAAGAGCAAAGCGTATTACGGCGCGTACACGGCGGTGCCATTTTACCGGTGCCCAGCGAAGAGCAGCCGTTACAGATACGCAGCCGTATCAAGCCGCGTGCTAAAGCGCGTATTGGTCAGCTGGCAAGCGAATTAGTGGAAGAGGGGATGGCGCTGTTTCTGGATACCGGCACTTCAACGCTGGCACTGGCGCAGCAGCTGATCCGCTTCTCGCGTTTGAAGGTTATCACGAACTCAATGGATATCGCCGCGCTGCTCACGCAGCAAAGCGATAACGCTGTCACGCTAACACCAGGGCGCGTTCGGCGAAATGATAACGCACTCATTGGCCCCCATACGCTGGAGTTCGCGCGTCAATTCCACTACGACATTGCCTTTATGGGCATTGGTGCAGTGGATCGGGACAACGGTTTTATGGATTACGAAGAGCCTGAGGCGTTATTAAGGCGCGTGCTGAGCACGCACTGTCGCCAGAGTGTGATTCTGGCAGATGAAGGCAAATTTGGACTGCGAACCTTTGTGAACACGCTGCCGTTTAGCGCGGTTGACACTTTAGTGACCAATGCGCGACCCGCGGCAGCTTTTGTAGCGAGTCTGGAGAGTGCCCATGTCAACATCCTCCATCCCGGCAATGCCGCGGATGACACCGCAAGATTATCAGGCGTTTGATGCGCTGTTCGCCCTCAGCAGCAGCATTGGTGCGACACCCGCAGGCGGCTTACATCGCCTGACGGCATCCGCTGCGGATAAGCAAATGCGCGATGCCTTTTGTACCTGGCTGACGCAACAGGGTTTTCACGTTCACGTGGATGAAATTGGCAACATCTTTGGCTTGATGACGCTTTGCGAAGGCGCGCCGTGGGTGCTGTGCGGTTCGCATCTGGACAGCCAACCGCTGGGTGGGCGTTTCGACGGTGCCTACGGCGTCACCGGCGCTGCAGTGACCATGGCAACATTGGCTCGCCAGCTGCGCGACCATTCGCAAACCGCGCAACGTAATCTGGCGGTGGTGAACTGGACCAATGAAGAGGGGGCGCGCTTTCAACCCAGCCTGACCGGCAGTTCAGTGTTCACAGGCGCACTCTCGCTGGAGCAGGCTCTGGCGTGTTGTGATGGCGAAGGTATCTCGTTGCATACAGCTTTGCAAAATATTGGTTATCGCGGAACGGCGTTACCCGATCTGACGGTGGCGGCCTACTGCGAACTGCACGTTGAGCAAGGTCCACATCTTGAATTGCAGCAGAAACAGATAGGTGTAGTGACGGAAACCTGGGCGGCACTGAAATGGCAGGTGACGTTTCGCGGAGAGCAAAACCATACCGGCCCGGCATTGATGGATCGCCGGCGGGATGCGCTGCTGGCAGCCGCGCACACCATTGTGGCGGTGCGTGCAGAGGCTGAACGCTATGGCGAAGCGCTGCATACCTCGGTGGGCCGTCTGGAAACCGTGCCTAATTCGCCGAACGTAGTGACTTCTGAAGCCACGTTATTTATTGAGTTTCGTTCTGCTGATGAAGCGCTATTGCGCCAGTTGCGCGACAGCTTTAGCCAGCAGATGCAATCGATTGCGCAGAACACGGCCACCGATGTCAGTCTCGACCGTGCACAGTATCGTCCACGGCAGCAGTTACATGCGGCACTGAGTGATCTGGCCTTAGCGCAGGCGGAAAAATTGGGGTTGAAAGCGATGCCGATGCGTTCAGTGGCAGGTCACGATGCGATAAGCATGAGCTATCACTGCCCGAGTGCATTGCTGTTCGTGCCCAGCGTGGACGGCCTTTCGCACAATGAACGTGAATTCACCGCCACCGCCGATTTGCATCGCGGTCTCGACATGTTGATGGCGCTGCTTACAGAGCTCTGTATGAAAGGGGGGGACGCCCTATGTTGATGCGTTTACAGCAAGCGCTGGCGAGTTGGCAACCCGCGCAATCCTTTGATATTCAGCCAGGCACGGCAGGTGTGGCGTCACCGCATCGTTTAGCGACGGAATGGGCCGGATTTCGCCTGCAGTCAGCGGGGCAAGGCTATTATGCCAAGGTGCTGTTCGATGATCAGAAAGCGTTGATTGATTTCCAGCGCAGCGCCGAAATTAGCCGCCAGGCGGGCGAGTTGGGCATCGCCCCGTCGCTATGCCACGCCGATCCGCACAATGGCGTTCTGATCTTCGCGGCGCTGGATGACAGCTTCCGCTGGGCGCGACTGGATGCGTTACGCGATCCGCATCACTTTGCCAGCCTGACGCGTACGCTGGATAAATTACATCACTCAGGATTGCCGCTGCCCTTACACAGCCGCCAGCGGATATGTTGCGACTACGTCTTCAGCTGGAAACACTGGGTGTGCAACAGCCAGAAGAGCTGCGGTGGATGGGGGAATGTGTCGATTTGGCGTGGGAAGCACTCAACGCCGCGTCCTATACACCCGTTTTGATCCACGGCGATAACATCGCCAGCAACTGGATGGTCAACCCTCAGGGTGAATGGCGCTTGCTGGACTTTGACTATGCCGCGCGCGGGGATGCCTGGCACGATATCGCGACGCTTATCCACGAACAACTGCCTACCGACGATCGCTGGCGTGATGCGATTCGTGCGTGGCGCGGTGACTGCAGCGAGGCTGATGTAGCGCGTTGTCGCTTATATGCGCTGGTGGATGATTATCACTGGACGCTGTGGGGTATGCTGAACGGTGTCACCAGCATGCGCGGCCTGGAGTTTGCCAAGCTCGGCCAGTGGATGCTGTTGCGCTGCCGTCAGAGCCTGAGCGATCCCCGTTTTGAACGTTGGTTAAACCTGACTGCGGAGCAGGCAAAATGAGCAAATCTCTGGGTGAAGCGCAAAGCTGGCAGGAACAGCGGGTGGAACAAGCTATTACGGCGATGCCGGAATGGCAGGGCAGGGCGGTGCAGTATCGTCCGGTAAGCGGCGGTATTTCCAACGCCAACTGGCATGTCGCAGTAGAAGGCGCGCCTTGTGCTTATTTCGTCAAAATTCCCGGCGAAGGCACCGAGCGCTTTATTAATCGTGACACCGCACATGAAGCGAGCCTGAAAGCAGCGCAAACCGGCTATGGCGTGCCGGTGGTGGCCTATCTGCGCGATCTTGGCGTGGAAGTGTTTGAGTTCATTGATGGCTGGCGCGCCTCGTCAAACCTCGATTTCCAGCAATCCGCGATTCGTCATCGTGCGTTGCAGGGCTTGAAAAGTTTCAACGATCAGCCGTTGCTCAGGCAGAACAAAACCGTATTCGACATGCTTAATGAGCATATTGAGCAGGTCAGTGCACTCAATGTCGCGCTCTCTGCTGATGCTGCCTGGTTGCACAAACAGGCACAGCGCGCGCAGCAGGCGTTAGAAGCGGCGGGATTAGATTTGGTGCCGTGCATGAATGACACACTGGCAGGAAACTTCATGCTTAACGCGCAAAACGATATTCGCCTGGTCGATTTTGAATATGCATCAAATAACGATCGCTGTTATGAACTGGCGCTGTGGTTTGGCGAAATGTTTTTCACACCGAAAATAGAACAGGAATTGCTGGAGGACTATTTCGGTAAAGTGGATGCAGCATTATTCGCTCGCGTGCAAATTCATAAATATCTGGCGGATATGAAGTGGTCAACCTGGGCCATTATTCAACATCATGTGGCCGATATTGATTTTGATTTTTCAAAATATGGTGCCTGGAAGCATTTACGGGCACGCAGCGTGTTAAATCATCCCGACTGGGAAAACTGGCTACGCGCGGTGTAAGCGGAACGCGCCGTGATTAAGTCCTTGTAAGATCGTCTGTAACATTATCCGTCCGTCGTATTTTCGGACAGCGCTCTTTGCTGTCTGATGTTGAGGTTACACCAAAGGGGAAATGCTGATATTCAGCAGGTAAAGGAGTGCGCACACCGTCAATTAATATTGAGGAGGTTATTATGAGTTCGATGGTCATGGCGCAGCAATTACGCGCCCGCATAAGTATTAAAAATAAAATCTTCGCCCTATACCTGTTGGCATTATTACTGCTGGCACTTTGCCCGCCGCTTTATTTAAGCGTCAGCGGAAGTAGTGCGTTATTACTGGGGATACCTCTGCCGATCGTTTATTGGCTCGCGATTGCGGTATTCCTGGGTGTGGGATTATGGGTTATGTATCTGGCGGAATGCGCGTTTGGCGAAATTCCGGATGATGAGGAAGTCGCATGAAAATCACTGCAGCAGAACCCCATTATTTAATTACCTTTGGCATGATTGGCCTGTTTCTGGCGATCATGATTGCCGTGCTGTATGCCACCAACCGTAAAAGCACCTCCTTTTCTGATTACGCCGTCGGTGGTCGGTCTTATGGGCCGTGGTATATCGCCATGAGCTATACCAACTCGTGGTGGCCGGGAGCGACTTTTACCGCTTTCTTCTCACTGTCGGTGAGCGGAGTGATCGGCTTCTATGGCGCGGTCTACTCAACGCTCGGCGTGACGGCCATGTATCTGATGGCGCGCCGCGCGTGGAAATGGGGCCAGCACTTCAATCTGACGACACAACCTGATCTGCTCGGCATGCGTTTCAACAGCCCGGCGGTGAAGCGAGTGGCGTCGATTATCGGCATCATCTGCGTCTTCCCGTGGGTGGTGATGGGTATACAGGCACTGGCGCTGTTGGTGGAATTTGCCAGTTTTGGTCGCTGGGGCGTCACCACCTGCCTGATCGCTGGCGTGTTGTTGATTCTGGTGCGTCAGTACTGGACCGTCAGCATGGGCATGCGTGGGTTGATCATGACGGATATGTATCAAGGCATCATCGCCTATGGGTTGGGTGCGCTGGTGTGCGTGGTGCTGTTGTTTGGTGGCGATCATGGCTTCGGCCAACTGGCGACGTTACCACCTGCAATGTTGCAGATTCCGGGCGCGGAGGGTTCGCACTATGGTCCCTGGTATATGTTCAGCCTGATTTTCACCGGCGTGATTGGGTCAATGTGCTGGCCGATGAGCTTCCAGCGTATTTATACCGCCAGTGGCATCCGTGCTGTTAAGAAGGGCACGCTGTTAACCATTTTGCTGGTGGGCGGTTTTTACGCCATCCTGATGCTGTTCGCCACGGCGGTCAGTCAGGATCCTAACGTGCAGGCCAATCCACAAAATGGCTTCTTCACGGCGCTGTTTGATCAGGGCGGTCCGTGGTTGCTGGCACTGGCGCTGGTGATTGTTCTTGCTGCCAGTATTGGTCACGTTGATGGATGCGTGCAGGTATGTGGTACGCAGTTTGCCAACGATCTGGCGACCTGGAATAAACCGCGTAGCGATCGTCAACTGACGGTGCTGGCGAAGTCGGGCATGGTGGTATTTATTGTCGCTGCCGCGCTGTTGGCGTACTTCACCTTCAACTATTCCCGTTTGCAGCTGCTGGCGCAGATCTCCTATCAGGGGATCATTCAGTTAGCGGTGCCGTTGTTCTTTGGCATCTTTAGTCGCTTTGGTAACAAACAGGGTGCGCTACTGGGCATGATGACCGGGATTATTATCGCTATCGTGCTCACCGTGTTCTTCCCGGATGACATCCCGGCGCTTGGCTCGCTGACCAGCGGCATCGTTGGCCTGGCGGGTAACGTGGCGGTGTTTGTGGTGTGTGGTTTGCTGATCCCGGTTGACGACAAAGAGAAAGCCCGTGTCGAAGCTTTGTTCGCGCTGGCTGATGGCGTGAAAGCACCGGTGGCAAAACCGCTGATGAATTAACCCGTTGCAATCCTTTTCGTATCAAGGCCATGATAACGCTCTGACCCCTTATCGGAGCCTATCATGGCCGCCTCTTCGCCGTTCAATATTGGTCTGCTGCTGTTCCCGCATCTCACTCAACTCGATCTCACTGGCCCGTGGGAAGTCTTTGCTCGCATGCCCGGCGTGAGTAACTTTCTTATCTGGAAAGACCGACAACCGGTGATGTCCGACCGAGGTTTAGCCATCGTACCGACGACAACGTTTTCTGAGTGTCCGCCCCTCGATCTAATCTGCATTCCTGGCGGTCCGGGACAAATTGCGCTGATGGAGGATGAAGAGACGCTGGATTTTGTGCGGCAAAAGGCCGAACAAGCCCAATGGGTGACATCTGTATGTACCGGTTCACTGGTGCTGGGGGCCGCCGGTTTGTTGCAGGGATATCGTGCCACTTCGCATTGGGGGTCATTGGATCAGCTCAGCCTGCTGGGTGCCACGCCGGTAGCCGAACGTGTGGTGCGCGATGGTAATCGGATTACCGGCGCGGGTGTGACGTCAGGTATCGACTTTGCACTGACTGTGGCAGAAGAACTGTTTGGCCGCGACGTGGCGGAAAACATTCAGCTGCAGATGGAATACGATCCCGCGCCACCGTTTCATGCAGGTTCACCACGCAGCGCCTCGCCGGAACGACTGGCGCAGGCGCAAAATCAAATGCATGACTTTATTGCTCGCCGCCGCGAGGCCACAGAAGCTGCCGCCGCCAGGATTAAGCGCTAACTAACTGGCCCAGCTCCAGCTTCAAACAGCGATCGGCGAGGTGGAAATAGCGATCGTCATGGGTGATCACCAGAACGGTTTTCCCCCGTGCTTTCAGCGCGGGGAGCAGTTGGTGGTAAAACACCTCGCGAAACGCCGGATCCTGATCGGCTGCCCATTCATCAAACAGATAGAACGGGCGGTCTTCCAGCCAGGCCACCAGCAGCGCCAGGCGCTTACGCTGTCCGGTGGAGAGCGCCAGCGTCGAGAAAGTGCCCTCCACTAGCGTCACTTTTCGGGTTAATTGCAGGGCTTCCAGCAGGGCGTGCGCTTCGTCATTCCAGTGTGTGCTGTCGATGCCTTGCAAATCCTCAAACAGATGAAAATCATTAAACACGGCAGAAAACAGCTGACGATAACCGGCGCGGTTGCTCTCATTGATGACTTCACCGTCCAGCAGCAGTTGGCCACTATCCGCCTGATATAAGCCGGTAAGCAGTCGAGCCAGCGTGGTTTTACCGCTACCGTTGCCGCCCGTCAGATACACCAACTCACCGGGACGAAACTGCAATGAGAGTGGGCCGAGCTGAAATGCCTCATGCTGATAGGTGATGTCGCGCAGTGCCAGCTGATGGAAACTGAGCGGCGGTGCACCAAAGGTTGTTTGCTCAGGTGGCAGCTGCTGCTGCATGGCTTGAATGCGTTTGAGTGCAACCTGCGTGAGTGTCAGGCCGGGCAGGGCGGCGAGCGCAGTCTCAATCGGCACGATCATATAAAGAAACACCATCGCGAAACCAGACATCACCGCGCCGTGCAGATCCAGCATGTTGGCGAGTAAAAACATCACCACGCCGATAAAGGCAAAAAAGAAGACGCTGGCCCAAATGTTGGCCAGAGCATACAGCACGTAACCGCGCGTACGTTCCACGCGCACCTGCTCGATGGTATTGAAAAGTTTGTTATGCAGAAACGCCTGTTTGCGCGGGGCGTGTAAGCGCAGTTCTTTCGCACCGCTGAACAGCGCGCTCACTTCACCAGTGAGCGTCTCTTCACGCTGACGTGACTGGCGCATCAGTTTTAAGGCGCGCCGATGCACTCCACTGTAGCCGAGTGAGCCTATTAACACTGTGATAAGCGCAATCATCATCACGGTCAGCGACAGATAACCGAGATAGCCCATGCAGCCGATGATCACCGCCAGCGACATGACGAAACCCGGCAAGGCAATAAAGAACACCACCACCTGGTCGAGGTCCTGCGTCAAAACGCTGAGGGCACGCGGCATGCCGTGCTGTTCAAGATCGGCATAACCGGCATCCGCTACCTGCTGGACCAGCTTGCGGCGCAACTCGGCTTTGCAGCGCTGGCCCATTGCCATAAACAGGGACTGACTCAGGGTGCGCGTGCCCAGCATCAGCAGCGCCAGCAGGGCAAACTGCCAGGCCAGTTGCCAGCGCTGCGCCTCCGTGGCGCTCAATCCCTGATTGATGAGTGCCAGCAGCGCCGCGTTGCTCAAACCACCGATCACGCTGCAGGCCAGCGCGACAAAAAACAGCACACCGGTGGTGCGCAGTAACATCAAATAAATCGACACCTCATCTCCTATGAGTTTGTGCTATCTAACGGCCGCCACAGCAGCAATGCCAGCCATGGTCCGCCCATCAGGGTTGCCATCAGGCCCGCAGGAATTTGCCGTGGATACAGCAGGTTGCTGCCGGCCCAATCAGCCAGCATCATTAAAATGGCGGCGATCACGGCGGCAAACAGCATCTGTTCCATGGGTTTACGCGCGCCCAGCTGGCGGGCCAGTTGCGGGCCAAGTAAGCCGATAAATGACAGCGGCCCAACAATTAAGGTGGCAACACCGGTCATCGCGGCAGCCAGCAGCATCAGCAAAAGCCGGGATTGAGTCACGTTCAGCCCAAGCGAGGAGGGAATTCCCTGCAGTGGCAAAAGCAACATCACTCGCCGCAGCAGGGGAGTGAGTGCCAGCAGTAACAGGGCCAGGGTGAAAGCTATCACGGCGATGGGTGTGCTGACGTAATAGGTGGATCCGGTCATCAACTGGCGCAGCATCGCGGCGGCCATACCGTTGTTGCTGATAACAATGGCGGCAACGGACTGGAACAGTGCAGTAATGGCCAGCCCGCTCAGCAACATGCGTTGTGGATTGAGGGCATAGTGGCGCGCCTGCCACAACGTTATCCCCAGTGTGATCATCGCACCTGCCGCACTACTGGCAATCATCACCGGCATCGCTGCCATCGGCCAAAGTAACACTTGCACAGTAATACCCAGAGAAGCGCCGGCACCGATGCCGAGCAGCTCCGGACTGGCCATCGGATTGCGGCTAATGCGTTGCAAAATCACCCCTGCAGCTGCCAGCAGCACGCCGGCGGCTATGGCGGCCAGCAAGCGCGGCAGGCGAAACGGCAACATTCTCTGGATCTCAGCGAGGGAATTCCAGCGCCAGCCATTTACCCCATGAGCAAAGGCAAGCGCGACAATCAGCATCACAATAAACAGGGCCAGCACTGGCAAGCGTGTAAAGCGTCGCGCCGGGAAGGGAGCAGGTTGAGGCTCGTTCACATCGGGCTGAAAAAGATGGCGCAGGCGCGGCAAAAACCACAGTAACAGCGGTGCGCCTGCCAGCGCAGTCATCATCCCGGTGGGGATCAGCAAGCCATCAATGCCATTGAGGCGACTGACCCACTGATCGGTCAGCCACAGCAAACCGGCGGCCAGCAGCGGTGACCAGAGAAGCTTCTGGCGCAGGTTTTTTGCGCCCGCCAGTGCCGCCAGGTGTGGCGCAGCAAGCGCGATAAAACCGATGACGCCCACCACACTGATCACCAGGCTGCTTATCAGCAACGCGGAACTTATCGCAACCCCTCGCATCCATCCAGCAGGCAAACCGATTGAGTGAGCAACCCGTTCATCCAGCGCCAGCAGGCGTAAAGGACGCATAATCAGCAGCACGGGAATGGCAGCGATCAGTACGCGCGGCAATAGCCATCCCAATGCGTGTGCATTCTCTTGCGCGAGAGAGCCGCCACCCCAGATAAACACGGCGGACAGCGAACGATCGTAAATGATCGACAACAGCAGATTGGCGGCACCGCAATACAGGTTCACCAGCATACCCGCGAGCGTTAACGCCAGCGGGGTAAACCCCTGACGTACACTAAGCAGAAAGACCAGCGCAAAGGCGACGATCGCTCCACTGAGCGCAATCCATTCTCGCCCCAGCAGCAGCCATGCAGGTGCCATCAAGGTGGTGAGGGAAAGCGCTAAGGTTGCGCCGGAAGCAATGCCCAGCGTCATCGGTTCGGCTAACGGATTGCGCAGCGCCTGCTGCATTACCACGCCGGTAAAGCCCAACGCCAGACCACATAAAATCGCCATACCCTGACGAGGTAACCACATCAGCGTGAAGACCTGTTGTGCCAGCGTGGGCATTGCGGTTTGGTGCAGCGCTTGCCAGGCATCGTGCCACGGCAATTGGTGCGCCAGCTGCTCAAGACATAGCATCAGCGCAACTGCAAACAGTAAAAGCGTCAGCGAGGCGGGATGGCGATTCATGGATTTGCCTCGTTTAACGCCTTGACCAGCGCTTCGGCGAAACGCACGGCGGTGAGCACGCCTCCTTCCGTTGAAAGTCCATCCGGTAACTCCAGCAACCGATGCCCATCCGATCGCGCCAGGGTATGCCACAACGGAGATTGCAATACGGGGTTGAGATCAATTTCCGGCCAGGAAGGCAGCAGCGCCAGCCAGCCGGGCGGCAACTGCGTGAGTTGCTCCAGTTCCAGCGTGGCATAGCCCTGAGCGCCCACCGCAAACGGCGTGTGGTGGGGCAGGTCAAGTAAACCCAGCACGTCAGAAAACAGACTGCCCCCGCCCAAAGCCAGCACATGCAGGGTATCCAGTGGATGCAGTAAATAGATGGGTTTGTCTTTGAAGCGAACGGCTTGCTGTCGCGCACTCTCGAGGCGTTGCAGTATGCCTGCCATGACTTGGTCAGCGCGTGTGCGGAGACCGGCCAGCTGTGCCAGCGCATGCAGATTCTGCTGCGCCTGTTGCCACGGATGGGGGCCACTTGTCGAAAAGTAGGATAACGGGGCAATGCGGGATAGTTGTGCTTCAGCCATACGGTGTGCTGGCGTGACTAGCAATGTGTCAGGCCGCAATTCAAACAAGGTTTCGTAATTGGGTTGAAATAACAAACCCACGTCGGCGACCTGCTCGGGAAGCGGAGGCTGGCTAAACAGGCGGCGATACCAGTCGGGGGCGGCAACGCCAACCGGCGTGATGCCCAACAGCAGAGCCATTTCGGTGATCCCCCAATCGAGGATCACCCAGCGCGGCGTCGTTTTTGCCTGCAGCGGAAACGAAAAAAGGGCCGCGCCTGCCAGCGCGCCCTTAATCAGTGTTCGACGTCGGATTACCACTGATAACTCACCGTGGCGATCAGTTGACGGCGTAAGCCAAAGTGACAACCAAGATCGTTACAGTTGCTGAGGTACTGTTTATCGGTCAGGTTTTGCAGATTCAGACCAAGCTGCCAATCCTGCCAGCGATAGCGCATCATCGCGTCGTAGATCATCGCAGCCGGCACTTTCAGGCTGTTGTCGCTGGTGGCATAGCTGGTGCCCACGTATCGACCGCCGCCGCCAATCGTCAGGCCATCCAATACACCCGGCAGAGCATATTCGGTCCAGAGCGCAGCAGTCTGGCGGGCAATCGATACCGGTTGCTTACCTTGCGTATCATCATTGGCTGACAACACTTTCGGGTTGGTCAGTGCATAAGAGGCATTCACCAGCCAGCGAGATGTGATATTGGCTTTCGCTTCCAGTTCTAATCCCTGTGAACGGATTTCGCCGGTCTGTACTGAGTAGTTGGCGTGATCCGGATCGGCGGTCAACACGTTGGTTTGGCGCAGGTCATACAGGGCCGCACTGAACAGCGCATTAAAGCCGTTTGGCTGATACTTAATCCCGACTTCCGACTGTTTGCCTTTGGTCGGTTTAAACGGATCGCCGCCAAAGGAGGTACCCGCCTGCGGCTGGAACGACGTACCGTAGCTGATATAAGGCGCAATGCCGTTATCAAAGTGATACAGCAAACCTGCGCGGCCGGTGGTGGCGTAATCATTCAGCTCAGTGCGCGTGCCACTGACCCAGTTCTGGCTTCGCGTTTGCGCTTTGTCATAACGGCCACCCAGATTTAGCACCCAGTTGTTCCACTTCATGCTGTCCTGCAAATAGATACCTTGCTGGGTCATGAAAGATCGACTGTGATAATCGATCGATGGCGATTCTACTGGCGTGCTGTAGTCCGGATTGAGATAGCTGATATCTGACGCGCTGCCGTAACCGCTGTTCTGCCGCAAATCGTCATGCACAAAATCGACACCCAACGTCAGCGCGTGATTGATGGCGCCGGTATCGAGATTGCCTTGCAGGTTGGTGTCCACATCAAAGGCGTTAAATGACTCGATCACCCGCATACTGTCGCGACTCACCGTGGCTGACCCATCGGTGATGGTCGCGGTGGGGTAGACCATCTGATAATCGCTGCTGGTATGCAGATAGCGCAGGTTTTGATGCACGCTCCAGACGTCATCAAACTTGTGCATAAAGTCGTAGCCGATGCTGGCCTGCTCACGACGGTAATAGTCGAAGCCGGGCTGACCGCCGTAGAATTTGTCAGAGAAATTGCCCTGCGCCAGCTTGACCAGGCTTCCTTCAAGCGGCAGCTGGTTGTAGAAACCGGTGTAAGGGTCTTTGCGGAACTGACTGAGTAACGTCAGGCGCGTGTCGTCATTCGGCTGCCAGGTCAACGCGGGCGCGATATCGTAATGCTTGTATTTGGTGTAATCGACTTGCGTGTCATTACGCGACCAGGTCCCGGTGATGCGGCCCAGCCAGTGTTCATCGTTATCCAGTGCGCCAGAGAGATCGAGTCCCGTTTCGAACAGATTATGACTGCCGGTGCTGACAAAAATCTGGTGAATGGGCTCCGCGGTCGGGCGCTTACTCATCAGATTAATCACGCCGCCGGGACTCGCCTGGCCGAATGTCACTGAACTCGGGCCTTTGACCACCTCAACGCGATCCAGCAGGAAAGTGTCGTAATTCGGACGTGACCAGTAAGTCACTGTTGGCAGGCGCAGGCCATCCAGGTATTCATCGGCGGCAAAACCACGGATATAGATGTCGTCAAAACGGTAATCTGCACCGCCGCCTTCGGCACCAATTCCTGCGTTGTAACGCAGTGCTTGTGGCACATTCAATGCCGCCTGCGAAGCCATTTGTGCCTGGGTGATCACCGAGATGCTTTGTGGCGTTTCGATAATCGGCCGCGTGCTTTTTGTGACAGAATCTGCTTTCTTCGCCACCTGATTCCAGCTGTCGGCATCTGCGCTATCGCTATCGACACTGTTGGCTGTCACGGTGAGTGTGGCGTTCGAATTGTTATTATTATCAGCAGCCCAACCTGATGTGCTGCTGATTAGCATCAGCAGCAATACGCTCAGTGGCTTGCGCTTAAAGGTGCAATGACCCGGCATTTATTTTCCCCGATATGTTCCAATGGCCCCAAATAGTGATACAAATGATAATCATTACTATCTTATTTGATAGCGTCCTGCTGGCGGGTTTGCACCTTCTCAATTGCAAATAACGCAGAGCAGACATCAATCGGCAATTTAACGGGATTGGGTGAAAGGGTGTTGCAGAAACCACTTGCGGCGGAAATGACGCCAGCACTGCCATTACTCGCCACGCGCGAAATGCATTATCAGGCTGGTCGTGAAGAGCGCTGGCACGCGCATGAAGTGGCGCAACTGGTGCTCTGTTTGCAGGGTGTGATGCGCGTGCAGACGCAAACCGCTTCCTGGACATTGACACCCGGTCGTGCGCTTTGGCTGCCGGGCAGTGTACCGCACGCGTTGACCGCGCTGAGCGATATCCGCAGTGCCAGTTTGTATCTCGATCCCAAACTGGCGCGGGCGTTTTGGCCGCAGGCGCGTAGCATGTTGATCTCGCCGCTATTACAGGTGTTGATGCAAACGCTGGTGGAGATCGAGTTGCAACCGCAGCCCGACCTCGCGCGTGTAGATCTGATTTCACCGCTGTTACTGGATGAGATCCGCCGTGCCTCGGATGGTCCGGTGTGTAATCTGCCGTTGCCCAGCGACCGCCGTTTACTCAACATTTGCCAGCAGCTACTAGCGACCCCGGCCAGCGGCGATACGCTGGAAGAGTGGGGCCAGCGCGTGGGTGCCAGTTCCCGCACGCTGGCCCGCCTGTTCCGCGAGCAAACCGGTATCACCTTTACCCAATGGCGCCAGCAGTTACGTCTCTCAGAGGCACTGGTGCAATTGGCGCAAGGGCAGACGGTTTTGCGCACCGCCAACCAACTTGGCTACCAAAGCCCCAGCGCCTTTATCTCGATGTTCCGCCGTTTGATGGGTGAAACACCACAGCGATTTCTGCGAATTTCAGCCTGAAATCGCCAGGGATATTTTCCCTCAATGCCCACTGGCAGTAGGGCGCACGGTGATTTCGTTAACGTCGACTTCGCCAGGCTGATCGATGGCCCAGCTTACCGCCCTGGCGATAGCATCAGGCTTGAGTGCAATCTGTCGATAGCTTTTCATCGCCTCGCGCGCCACGCTATCGCTGATGCTGTCTGCCAGTTCAGATTCCACCACGCCGGGGTTGATTACCGTGACGCGCAGCTCACGCGATTCCTGGCGCAAACCATCGGAAATGGCGCGAACTGCATATTTGGTGGCGCAGTAAACGGCGGCGGTGGGGGAAACCGTCAATGCACCCACGGATGCGATATTAATTATGTGCCCCATGCGCTGTGCCTGCATGGTGGGCAGCACCGCAGCGATCCCGTACAACACGCCGCGAACATTGACGTCCAGCATTAAATCCCACTCTTCAACTTTCATTGAACTCATCGGCGAGAGTGGCATAACGCCAGCGTTGTTGATCATCACATCAATGCGTCCGTATTTTTCCAGTGCGAAATCCGCCAGCTTTTGCGTATCACTGCGCTGGGTGACATCTGTTTCGAGATAATCCACGCTGGCACCTTCACGGTGTAATTCATCGCACAAGCTTGCCAGGCGATCGGTACGGCGTGCGCCCAGCACCAGTTTGTGCCCCTGATGGGCCAGATGACGGGCAATGCCTTCACCAATTCCGCTACTGGCACCGGTTAACAGAATAACTTTTTCGCTGAAGTTCATGACGAGTTCCTCGTGTAATTGACGAGGCTATTGTTGAAAAAGTCAGCCGGGCGTAACAGACCGGATTGTGGCGAATGTTTGCCTGATTCTCTCGCCGCCATTGTGCATCACTGAATGAAATGGCTATGCTTTGCCTGAACCTCTCTCTGGAACGCTATCTATGTCTAACACGGTAAAACAGCAAACCTGCCACCTGTTACGTCAGCTGGCGCGCCAGGAAGGCTATACCGAATCCTTGCTGGAGAGTGTGCGCTTTATGCGTGCGGACCAACAGTGGGCGCGCACGCCGGTGCTGTACGAGCCCAGCATCATCATTATTGGAACAGAAGAACGTCGAGTAGGGAAAGAGCGTACTGTTCAGTCTAGATCTCTGTACTTGTTGTACTATCAAAAACAAAATGTCTACACATCGCAACGCACGTTGCGATTAACTATAGAAAACACCTATACAACTATCACA
>NZ_CAJCKS010000069.1:0-25671 GCF_903970985.1 Pantoea sp. ME81
CAGTGTGGCATCCTGCACTGAACGGCTATCGGGGTGCTGCTGAATATCCGTCATATCTTCAACAGGCACGCGGATGGTGAGCTGCAATGGACGCTGTGCGGCCGGATTCACGATCAGCGTTTCGCGCCCCCCACCTAGAAACTGTGCGACGGCCTCCGGCGGTTTTACCGTGGCGGAGAGGCCGATACGCTGCGCAGGGTGCGTTAGCAGCGTATCCAGCCGTTCAAGGCTGAGCGCCAGATGCGCGCCGCGTTTGCTGCCCGCGATGGCATGTACTTCATCAACAATCACCGTAGAGATGCCACGCAGCGTGTCGCGGGCTTTTGATGTCAGCATCAGAAATAAAGATTCGGGCGTGGTGATCAAAATATCCGGTGGGCGACGCTGTAATTTTGCCCGCTCGCTGCTGAGCGTATCGCCCGATCGCATGCCCACCTCCAGGGTGATCTCGGCTTCACCGCGTTTGCGCCGCTCTTCAGCCACCCCCGCTAAAGGCCGTTGCAGATTGCGCTGAACATCCGCCGCCAGCGCTTTCACCGGAGAGAGGTAAAGAATGCGTGTTCTGTGACTTCGTTCGGGGAGATCTTCGGCGCTGCGTTCACGAAACAGGGCATCAATCGCATAGAGAAATGCCGCCAGCGTTTTACCAGAACCGGTGGGCGCAATCACCAAACAGTTCTTACCGCTCGAAATGGCCTGCCAGGCTTCATGTTGTGCGGGCGTCGCCGCTTTAAAGGTGTCGCGAAACCATTTCTGCGTGGCGGCGGTAAACAACGCGAGTGAAGAGGCTGGCATCCGATGCTCCTGCGTTTCAAAGAGGACATTCAGCAGTGTAGCCTGCGGCATGAATGTGATCAGGTTATATACTTGATGTTTTGGCTGATTTTTTCATCAACAGGAGTGAGAAATGATGATGTTCAAACGCGCACTATTATTGGCGTTGCTTCCGGGAAGCGTGCTGGCTGCCCCGGTCTTTACGCTGCAATCATCGGATTTTAACGACAGTGCCATGCTGAATAAAACCTTTGCAGGCAACAACAAAAGTAACCCGTCATGCACCGGCGACAATGTATCTCCCGCTCTAAGCTGGTCAAATGCACCGGCCGGCACCCGTAGCTTTGCGCTGATGCTGACCGATCCCGTAGGAGGAAAAGGCTTAGGCGTGACACATATGGTGGCCTATAACATCGCGGCGGATCGCACGCAGTTTGCGCAGGGCGAATTAAGTAAAGGCGAAGGATACACTGGAGGTAAGAATTCGCCGGGCACCACAAGTTATTACGGTCCATGCCCACCAGTGGGAAGTGGCATACATCATTATAACTTCGTGATGGTGGCAACAGATTTGCCGGTAAATCAATTGCCTGGCGGACTAACACATGATGAGTTGATCGCCAAATTGAAAGGCCATACCTTGGGGGCTGCCACCATTGTTGGACGATTTACCAACGATAAGTAAGTCATACGGCCGCCTGAACAGGCGGCCGTGACAACGTCACTCTGCAGGGTAGATCGACTCCGCCAACGTGCCCCGACGATCCAGTCGGCGTGCGGCTAACCACAGCAAGGCGGTGACAAACCAGCCAATAATCCACGACACATCATTGCCTGCAAATATCCAGGTTAATGAGCCATGGTGCAGCGGATTATCAATAAACGGCAGTTGCACCATCACACCCAGGAAATAGACCACAATTCCTGCCCAGTTCCAGCGTCCATAACGACCATCAGGCTGTGAGAGTGCCGGAATATCCACGCGCCCTTTGGTGATGAGATAAAAATCGGTAAGGCTGATTGCGCTCCACGGAACAAAGAAGGCCAGCAGGAACAACAGGAAATGGGTAAACGACTTGAGGAAGGCCGGTTCACTGATCAGGGCGATGATGCAGGCAATCGTGACCATCAGCACCACAAACAGAACCCGACCACCACGGCTGAGGGACGTTTGCTGCCGGAAGCCTGACACGATGGTGGTGAGTGACATAAAGCTGCCGTAAGCATTCAGGGTAGTGAAGGTAATCTTGCCAAAACAGATAGCAAAGTAGATCACTATTGCCATGGTCGCGCTACTGCCCAGACCCACGATATATCCCACTTCATTACCGGAAAACGCTTTTCCGGCAATCGCCGCCACAATCACGCCCAACGTCATTGAGGCTTGGGTGCCTAAAACGGTGCCGAAAAACACCGAGCTGAACAGCTTCTTCGCCGATACGTTGGCCGGCAGGTAGCGTGAGTAATCAGAGACATACGGGCAAAATGCTATCTGCCAGGAGGAAGAGAGCGAAACGGCCAGAAGAAAATTGGCAATGGTGAAGTGCTGATTTTGCCATACGGCGGACAAATCATGCGTGGAAAGCAGGGTGATGAACAGATAAGCGAAGGCCAGCACACCGATCACACTCGCCACTTTTCCCAGCTTGTGAATTACCCGGTATCCGAGCACCGCAATCACCACAATGATGGCGCTAAACAGGATCATACCCGTCGCGTTGCTCACATTAATCAGCTTTGCCAGTGCCTGACCGGCCAGCACGGTGCCACTTGCCGAAAATCCAACATACATAATGCATACCAGCAGCAGCGGGATCACCGCACCAAACACGCCAAACTGCATGCGACTGGTGATCATCTGCGGTAAGCCAAGACGTGGGCCCTGAATGGCATGCAACGACATGATGGCGGCACCAATAATCTGGCCCACTAACAGGCCCACAAGCGACCACACCACATCGCCGCCCAGCACCACGGCGAGCGCACCGGTGACAATGGCGGTGATTTGCAGATTACCGCCGAACCAGAGTGTGAACTGGCTAAAAGGGTGGCCATGGCGTTCGCGGAGCGGAATGTAATCGATGGAGCGGGTTTCAGACAGGCGCTGGTTTTCTCTGCCTGAATAATCGGCTGCAGGTGATTCGGCTGACATAGTTTCCTCGCTGAAACAATGAACGCAGTGCGTTATGTTATTTTTGTTTATCAGTTGTGTTTGCAATAGGCGATACATGTATATACATGTATCGATATTGTCACGCGAGAAAAGAAGTTACAAGGCAGCCTGTCATTGGAAAATGTGATGACGCTGGCAAGGTTGTCATCAAAAGGAAAGGGTGAAGAGAGGGTAAGCCGCTGTGATTATTAGTGGCCCTGGGTCCAGGGATTAAAATCGCTGTCAGCTGAATTTTGTGTGTCGGGTTCATCCAGAGAATCCAGGTACAGCGCTTCCACTTCAGCACGCGCCCATGGAGTGCGACGCAGGAATTTGAGGCTGGATTTTACGCTGGGGTCGTTTTTAAAGCAGTTAATATTGATGAGTTTACTGAGTTCAACCCAGCCATAACGCACCACTAACGCATTAACAATCATTTCCAGCGTCACGCCGTGCAGGGGATCTTTAGAAGAGTGAGGGGTCATATTACGTCCTAATTTGCAGGCGGATGATTGGCGGGCAAGATTACAAGAAAGCCGTGCCAGCAGCAATGGTGTAGACTTGAGCTTAGCCATTTACTGAGGAAATAACGCGATGAGCGATAAGAAAATGATTTCAATCGACCAGTTCAATGAAGCTGAGCGAAGTGAAGTGGATGAAATCTTCAAAGGGTTAATGGAAAAACATCGCCAGCGCAGTGGTAAAGAGCCTGATGCGAAAAAAGAGAAAGAATATACCGCAGATGCGCGTCAGCAAGTCATGACCAGCAAGCTAGCCAAAGAAAAAGCCAAAGTGGACAAAGCAAAGAAAACACCTGCGCGCCGCAAGAAACCTGAAGCGCAATCTGCCAGCGAAGTCAGTGACTTCAACTGGTCTGCCTCAATTAATAAAGGGCGTCGTTAAGCGTTAACTCAGCAATCCGGCGCCCACATTCACCGACAATCCCAGAATGGCCAGATTGAAAATAAACGAGATCACCGATTGCAGCAGCGCCAGCTTGCGCATTTCGGTGGTGCCCGTTGCCACATCAGCGGTCTGTGATGCAACCGCGATGGTGAATGAGAAATAGAGAAAATCCCAGTATGCCGGTTCGTCCGGTTTTTCCGGGAATATCAGGGGCGTGGCATTTTGACTGCGATGCAAATAGTGTTGATGCGCATAATGCATGGCAAACGAACTTGGCAGTAATGCCCATGAGACAATCAATGTCATGGCCGTCAGCAGCAGATGTAACACGCGTGGTGTGCCGGTGAGATGTTTGAGCGCCGGCAGTTCGCTCATGATTGCTACGATGCTGATCATGCAGGCCACAATGACCATACCCAAAACTAACGCAGCGCTCTGATCTTGCATCTGAGCGATACGTTTGATCTCGCCAGCATCGGTACGCAGCATGCGAAACCAGATAAACCACAGATAAAGCCACGCCAGCACATTCCAGCCAATCAGCACGCGTTGCAGTTCTCCCAGTTTTGCAGGCAGTAAGAAATAGCAGACGACCCCGGCAACAATCGATATCAACAGACGTAGCCGCGCGAACAGATGTGTGGTGAGCGAAAAGGGCATGATGTTTTTTTTGCTGGGGTTTGAATCAGTTAACTGTAGTTGATGGCAGGAAAAACGCCTGAGATAGCTGTTAAGAATCATATCGGGATTTGAATGATTGTCGGCTTAGGACACTGGCTGAACGCTGCATTCTCTGACGTCGCTACGTGAATTCTGAGATTTTGTGTGAGGGATTATTGCCAAAGATTGGCGTAGCGACGCCTTAATTTGGCGGCATTTTAAACGATTAATGAAGGGTGTATTGATAACTTAGCTATGCTTATCAGGATGAGAGTGAAGATAACTCTACATTGAAGATCACATACAGGGTGCCTTCATGTGTACTAGTCTCATACGAGCGAGCAGTTTTCATGAGTTAAGCGGCATGGCCCATGTTGAGCCATTTACGATATGAACGGCTGAGCAGAGTGGAGGGTTCGATGACAAGTCAGGAACGGAAGTCGTTTACGTCAGCATGGGGCGCTGGCAATTCACAGCAACGCAATCAAATATCAGTAGGAGATAGCCCAGCGGAGTCTGGAGTGCGCAATCCGATACTTTATTTAACATAATATACATTATCCGTACTTTTATTATCTGGCTAAATTATGGTGACCTCCCGGGAAATACGTGCGTTTTGTTGAGCTGGATGTGCTCTATAGCGTTCCACTAATGCGACGGTTTCTGGCATCGGACACATGCCTGAAATGAAAATTTGAAGCGTCAAATCAGATGAAGTTTCCCGTCCGCGACACGTCAGCGATGATGACCTGCCACCGACGGGAAATGATGAATTACTTCTTTCCGTTGCCGGCGTCCCGCGCTTTCAGACGGCAGGCTTCGACAACCCACGCCGAGAAGTTTTGAATGTTTTCGCTCTTCATACTCTCTTCAATTTGATCAATCAGCAGATGTGGAAAACGAATATGCTTTCGTCGGGTTTTGGAGTTTGTCATTTTATCCATGGTGATCCCTGGTCAGTTGTCTCACAAGTTTATTTTTGTATTGATTAAGCATCTGCTCAGATTGCCCCTAAGCAGATGTAAATAAACCAAAAAACAGATCCCTGCTCTTGTTATTGTTTATCGAGCAGTAACCGACTGTCCGCGAGGGAAAGTGGCTGGATCTGATGGGTCACCAGCAGCGTGGTTTTACCCTTAATGAGTTCTTTCAAGCAGTTAAGTACTAATTCGGTATTTACTGCGTCTAGCCCTTCAGTGGGCTCGTCCAGCAACACGATCGGCGCATGGGAAAGAAACGCGCGAGCAATCCCAATCCTGCGGGCCTGACCACCAGACAGACGCCCTCCTAACTCTCCCACCAGGGTGTCGAGTCCCAGAGGAAATGCGCGGACTTCGTCGTCTAAAGCGGCGCGCGCCAGTGCATCCCATAAAGCCTCGTCATCCGCATCCGGTGCAACCAGGCGCAGGTTGTCTCGAATCGATGCGTTGAAGAGATAGGTTTTCTGGCCAACCACCGAGATCATCTGACGCAGTGTATCTTCAGAAAGCGCCCTGACCGGACGACCGCCGATAGACACATCCCCTGCTGTCGTTTCCCAGAATCCTTGCATCAGATTCAGTACGGTGGTTTTTCCTGCTCCGCTGGGACCTAAAATCGCCAGACAATGGCCAGCCGGCACGGTAAAGCTCAGCTTATCCAGTACCTTAGGCGCATCAGGCGTGTAACGCATTGTCACGGCCGAAAATGACAACTCGCTGCTTTCCGGTATCGGGCTGGTTTCAGGCAGGACAATCGCCGGTGTCAGCTCCGTCATGGAGAACAGACGGCGTGCCGCTGCGCGCGTAGTGCCAAGGGCAGCAAAGGCAGCGGGCAGCCCGGCCACCGCTTCAGTACTCGCCAGTACGGTGAACAGCAACATCACGATTTCACTGGCAGAAATGCCGGTTGCATGGTCAGTGTTAAATAACAGGATAAAGGCGAAAAATAACCCGAGCTGTCCCATTAAGGCACAGATCGCCCCGCCGCTGGCGCTGATCCAGGCTTGCCGACGCTGTGCGCTGATCAGTTGCTGAGAAAGCTGGCGCAGATGATCGGTTTGATGACTAACGGCTCCGACCATCTGTAACTCTGCTAATCCACGCACCAAATCGGTGGATGCGGCCTGAACGGATGAGCGCACGGTAGCGATCTGGTTGCCACAGGCTTGCGTCAGTGAGGCCACAATCCACGGCACGACCACGCCCGCAAGTATCAGCACCACCGCATCAATCAAGGCCACTGAAGGTGAGAACCAGCAAATTCCTGCCAAAATGATGAGCGACGAGATCAGCCCTGCGATGGCCGGCGTCAGAATGCGCAGATAGAAATTGTCGAGGCTATCAATATCAGCGCGAAAACGCGCCAGCACATCCCCATCGCGAAAATCCTGCAGTCGCGCAGGCGCAAGATGGGCTAACTGCTGATAGAACCAGACACGTAAAACCGACAACAAGCGCAAGGTTGCATCGTGCGTCACTAATCTTTCCAGATAACGCGCGAAGGTACGCAATACCGCGAGGCCACGAATCGCCGCAGCCGGAGTGAAAAACTCCAGTGCCAATGAGCCCACGCCCGCCAGCGCCATGGACGTAATAAACCAGCCTGACAAGGCAAGCAGTGCCACGTTGGAGAGAATCACAATCACAGAGAGCAATATTCCCACCGCCATGCGGAAACGCCATGGACGCGCCAGGCGCAAGAGATGGCAAAGATCCTTCATGCGAGGTCTCCTGTTTGCAGACGCTCGAGTTCAGCGAAGACGCCAGCCTGATCGCGCAATGCTTGCGGCGTCCCTGCTTCAACCACACGCCCTTTCTCCAGCACGATAACGCGGTCGGCCGTGGCGGCAATCTCCGTATCGTGGGTGATGATCAAGCGTGCACTGTTCGGTAATGTGTCACTCAAGGCGGCAATCATATTCTGTGCCGTCTGGCGATCCAGCGCGACCGTAGGTTCATCAAGTATCACCACCGGTGGCGAAATCAATACGGCGCGGGCCATTGCAATACGCTGAATCTGCCCACCGGACAGCCCTTTTCCACCATCACCCAGGCGGTAATCATATTGCGCCGGCAACGAATGGATAAAAGTGTCAGCCTGAGCCAGCTGTGCCGCTGCTTCAACCTCTGCCTGGCTGATACCCGAACGCGACAACAGAATATTTTCCGCAATCGAACCGGCAAACAGAGTGGGTCGCTGCGGGAGCCAACCAATCTGTTGCTGCCATGCAGGAAGATCTAATGAAGAAAGATCCTTGCCATCAATGACGATGCGTCCTGAGTTGGGCGCGATAAAGCCCAGTAGCATTCGCGATAAGGTGGTTTTACCGGCACCGCTGGTGCCGACGATCGCCAGTGTTTCCCCGCTACGTAGGGTCAGGGAAACATCGGTAACGCCGCCGCCCTCCGCATACTGATAGCTCACCCCTTCAAGACTGATTTCACGCGGTTTCACCGGGAGCGCGTCATTACCCTGTGACGATTCCGGCGCTTCAGCATTCAGGATCGCCAGTAGACCTTCCGTCGCGCCAATTGCATCCATTCGGGCATGATAGTGCGTGCCCAAATCACGCAGCGGACGGAAAAATTCCGGTGCCAGCAACAAGGCAAACAGCCCCGGCAGGAAGCCCATTTCGCCATAGAACAGACGGAATCCAACATACACCGCTACCATCGCGGTGCTGATGGTGGCAAAAAATTCCAGCACCAATGATGAAAGGAATGCCAGTCGCAACACCTTCATGGTGGTCTGACGATAGCTGTCCGAGATCGCTGCGATGATGTTCGCTTGTCGGCGTGCAGCATGGGTCTGGCGTAACGTTGTCAGGCCAGCAATCACATCAAAGAAGTGCGCACTCATCAGGCTGAGTTTGTGCCACTGCTTCAGGCTCATTTTCTCCGCGCCCTTTCCTACCACGATCATGAACAACGGCACCAGTGGCGCGGTGATCAACATGATCAAGCCAGAAACCCAGTCAAAAGGAAAAAGCGCCACCAGAATGGCAAGCGGCACAATGCCGATGATGATTTTTTGCGGAAGAAAACCGGAAAAATAAGCTTCGATAGCTTCGACGCCTTCGCCAAGGGAGCTGGCGATACTGCCCGTACGTTGATGCTGGCTCCAGGCGGGACCCAGTGTGGCGATGCGGTCTAACAACATCCCGCGCAATCCCTGACGGATACGTGCGGAGGCTTCAAACGCAAAACCCTGGCGCAGGATATCGATACCCGCGCGCAGCAACATCACAACCGGCAGCAATAAGAGATAAGGCAATAGCGCGGTGAAGGTTTTACCACCGAGGACGGCGTTGCTGATTAGCCAGGCTAACAGCCAACACTGTGCAATCATCAGTATGGCATTGAGCGCCGCCATACTGATCGACAGTGAAAATAAACCGCCCGCCTGGCGGCGCAGGCTCGAAAGCCAACGTTCCGCCAGGCGGGCTGCCATTCCACTTGGAGGGGAACTAGCAGACATGATGTCTTAGTGTCCCCCGTGACCAACCAGCTTGGAGATACGGCCGCGGAATACCCAGATCTGATACCAGTTGTACATCAGCATTACCGGAACAAAACCGCCCATGGTCATGGTGAAGGTAATCAGCGAAACCTGAGGGCTTGCGCCCGCCCAGATGGTCCAGGTGCCTGGCACGATCCACGGGAACATGGTCAGTAACATACCGAAGCCCAGAATAAATGCCGCGCCATTGAACCACATCACCGCTGCAAAATCTTTGTCCTTCAGGGTGTCACGACGCACCTGATCAATACAGACCAGAGCGATTAAGCCAAACAGGCCCCAGATCCAGAAATGCGGACCAAACCATTTCGCACGTGCCCAGTCGAAGATCACCGCACTCCACACCCAGGTAATCACCACGGCAGCGATGGCCAACCAGAAAATCACGGCGGTCCAACGTGCTGCATCCTGACGAATCGGTTCATTTTTCTCGAAGCGAGCACGTACGAACAGCACGCCAGCCAGCGTCATGGCGACACAAGAAGCTACACCGGTCCAAATGGAGAAAGCAGAGATGAAGCTAAATGCGCCGCCCACATAGGTTGGAACCCCTTGAGCTGGCGAATCCATCTGGAAACCTTGCAGCAACGCGCCAACGCTCATCCCACCAAAGAAAGTCACCGCGAGGCTGGCGACACCGAAGATGCCGTCAGAAAACTTCTGCCAGAATGGCGAAGCCAGGTGACGAAACTCCAGTGCCACCGCGCGGGACATAATGCCCCACAACACCAGCGCCATTGGCACCATCAGGTAGCTAAATGCCGAACCGTACACAAACGGGAAGGTGCCGAACATAATACCACCGGCGACGATCAGCCAGGTTTCGTTGGCATCCCAGGTGCCGGCCATCGCCGACATAATGGCACCACGTTCATCATGGTCGCGGACGAAGAGCGAGAAGATCCCCGCCCCCAGGTCGGCACCATCCAGTGCGATATATAAAAGAACGCTGATACCAAACGCTAACCACCAGGCGATGATCAGGAAGTGCTGAGTCGAATTAAGCATGTCCATGGATTTATTCTCCCATCAAACCGGACGGATATATTCAGGATGGTCAGCATGACCACTGGCAGGCATTTCAAGGTGACCCAAATGCTCATGCCCCTCGCCCGGTATTTTGCTGGTCAAATCAGGACCAATACGCACCACTTTCGCCAGGAACCAGATGGTGCCCGCGACCACAGCCGTTTCAAAGATGGCAAAGCCCACCAGCCAGAAGATTGCCAGACCCAGGGTCATTGGACTCATACCGTCTTCGGTGCGCATCAGGCCATAAACGATCCACGGCTGACGGCCAATTTCGCGCGTCCACCAGCCCGCAATCACTGCGATATAAGGCAGGATTACCATGATAACGGCCAGCGCCAGGAACAGCTTATTACGCGGAGCCAGCTCAGCGGTCATGCGACGACGTGCAATCAGCCAGACGCCCCAGAGGCTCACCAGCAACATGGCACCCGCAGCACCTGACATGGCGCGGAAGGCGTAGAATGGCAATACTACAGGCGGTTGCTGATCTTTCGGGAAGCTGTTCAGGCCCGTTACCGTACCGTTCCAGGTTTTGGTTTCAATCAGGCTTAAACCGTGCGGGATATCGATAGACCATGCGAGGCCCGTGCCTTCTTTGTTTGGCCAACCCAGGATGTGCCAGGCACTGTTGACGTTACCCGCAGAATCATAAGTATCGTAATGCCCTTCCATCGCTGCCAGCGCCGCCGGTTTATGTTCCAGCGTGGCTTCACCCAGCACATCACCCATATAGATCTGAACGGCGGCGACCACGGCCAGCGCCATCAGTGAATACTTCAGGGGTTTCAGGAACAGATCAACATGACGTTGCTTGAGAACATACCAGGCGCAGGTCGCCACCACGAAGCAGAGCGAGAGCTCGAAGCTTGCCAGCAGCATGTGCGGGAAAGCACTGCGCGCATTCGGGTTAAACAGCGCGGCCAGCCAGTCAGTTACGATGAAAATACCGTTATGCAGTTCAACACCGGTTGGCGTTTGCATCCAGGAGTTAGCCACCAGGATCCACATCGCAGAAAGTGTAGAAGAGAGCGCCACGTTAAAGGTCGCAAACAGGTGCATCCCTTTGCTGATCTTGCCCCAGCCAAAAATCATCAGTCCGATAAAGCCGGCTTCGTACATAAAGGCGGTGATGGTCTCATAGCCGAGCACCTGACCAAAGAACGGCCCGGCAGCCTGCGAGAAGCGACCATAAAGAATACCAAAGGCCATTTCCATGGTGACACCGGTTGCCACGCCAGCACCGAAGTTAACGATAAACAGCTTTTCAAAGAAGCGACACAGGCGATACCACTGCTCATCTTGCTTCCTGACCCACATCAGTTCAGAGATGAACAACAGTGCAGCCAGTCCAATGGTTAGCGGGGGAAAAATGATGTGAATGGATGAAATTAGCGCGAAGTCAATACGCGTGATCAGCGATGTAAGATCGTTACTTAGCATGACTATCTTCTTTTTTTGAGTGACCGAATTAGTTAACGGCAATCCAGCGCCGTTTCACATGTTATGAAGTGAGATGAAGCAAGCTCTTGCATAACAAGTTGAAATCGGTGCCGCACTGTCGTCTTTCTCTTAACTACGAGCAACAACCACAGTTTAATTTCCAGACAGGTGACGTCTGGGAAATAGGATATTCACTTCGGCGTTCGTTCCGGAGAAAGAACGGGAAAATAAATCATGATTGTTAACGAAATGTCTGTCGATAACACTTGCAGGCGTAGGTATCGACACGGCTCGTAATAAGAATTTTTCTGTAAATTATTCTATATTTTCGTTTACACAAAGGCATCCTAATTAAAGGGGTAACTTGTAACAAAAAGAAAAAAATCGCTGTATAAATGAATGATTTTCATGTGAATTAAATGTAACTCGATGGTTAATTAACGAGGAATCTTTGATTTTAATCAACTTAATTCAAGGTTTTAGCGTGGTTTTGAGCGTTAATTATGATGCACTGAAGAGTGAAAGAATCGGTGCGCAGCCCGTAATGATGCGATTATCTTATTATTTAGCAGGGTTACAATTACCGTAGACATAAGCTCAACATCAATAATACGTAATTTTAACAAGCATTGAGTTATTGTATTTTAATAACAGCCGGAATGATTTAATTTAACAAACCAAATACAATTATCACTTTCAGAACACTTAATTTCTGCGCCATTAAATCTTTAAAAATTTTTGTATTAAATATACCGACTCGTAACATTAAAGACACACCGTGCGCACACTTGTCACATTAATAATGAATCTGGCGGCATTTATTTAAGGCAAATGAGGAGTCTGGTCAGGCAGTGTGAGTGGGAGCACGCAGTCACGCGTGGAAACGAAGATTTTGGCAATCGAATGAAGAATGCCGACAACCCATAAGGTTGTCAGCAACGGAGAACGTCAGCGTGCAGGGTAATTCGTGTTTTAGAGTGAGCCTGGAATGGCGACCCGCCCGTCGAATAACAAGCGTGCCGTGCGTATCAGGCCGCTTTGCGTCACCTTCCCTGCCTCATCACGGGTCAGCATCACGCTAAACTCGCCGCTGGGATGCTCTACCGCCAGACGCTGCTGCCTGGTATCGGTAATCTGCGCGATACCCTGCGTCACGGAACCGGGGATCAGGCAGGCTGTAGCCACACTCACCGCGCCCAGTACGCCTATAGAGGCGTGACAGCGATGGGGAATAAATGTCCGCGTGGATAGCGCACCGCCATTAGCGGGCGGCGCAATCAGGGTCATTTTCGGCACGGTTCGTTTCGTCACATCTCCAAGGTTCATCAGCGGACCTGCTTGTAAGCGGATGGACTCCAGACGCGCTTTTAACTCAGCGTTACTCTCCAGCTGTTCGCGAGTCTCCTGTCCAGTGCATCCCACATCCTCAGCACGCAGGATCACCACAGGCATACCGTTATCAATGCAGGTCACCTCAATCCCGTCAAACCGATTACGCGCCTCTCCGGTTGGTAACAGCGATCCGCAGCTGGAGCCTGCAATATCCTCGAATTGCAAAATTTGCTCTGCGCCAAAACCGGGCACGCCGTCTATCTGGGTCTCGCCCTGATATTCCACCGCGCCATCGGGCGTGGCAAGTTGCGCCACCGCGATTTGCCCGGTGTTGACCATAAAGATGCGCACGCGCGTGATGTCGCCCTGTGCCCTTATCAGGCCCTTCTCAATGGCAAAAGGCGCCACGGCGGCGAGGATATTGCCGCAGTTCTGTCCATAATCGACTACTGCTTGATCCACGTTAACCTGTGCAAACAGGTAATCGATATCCGCATCAGGCCGCGTGGAGGGAGAAATTATCGCCACTTTACTGGTCAGCGGATCAGCCCCACCGATGCCATCAATTTGACGGGGATCGGGTGAACCCATGACGGCCAGCAACACGCGATCTCGTTGCGGTCCCGCTTCTGGCAGATCGCTGGCCAGGAAACAGGCGGCTTTGGAGGTGCCGCCTCGCATTAAGACACAGGGTATCAGCGTCTGTTTCATAGCGAACTCTTTTGCAGGGCATCCAGAGAATCCACGTAGCGCAATCCCTTTTCCGCTAACGCGCCACGCATCTGATAAATATCCAGCCCGAGTTCCCCGGCAGCCAGTCTTACTCGTTTACTCTCCTCATTGGTGACCCGCTGTTGGGTGGTCTCGGCAACAGTTTTCGCATCCGCTCGCGGCACAATCACCACGCCGTCGTCATCGGCAACCACTATATCGCCGGGATAGATCAGCTGGCCTGCACAGATAATCGGCACGTTCACCGATCCCAGCGTAGCTTTTACCGTTCCCTGCGCGAATACCGCACGTGACCAGACCGGGAAACCCATCTCACGCAGGGTTTGGCTGTCACGGATACCGATATCGCCCACCAGCGCCACTACGCCACGCGCCTTTAATGAAGTGGCCAGCAGATCACCGAAGAAGCCGTCATGGCAATCCGAGGTCGGCGACACCAACAGCACATCGCCCGGCTGGCACTGTTCCACGGCCACATGAAACATCCAGTTATCACCGGGAGAAACCAGCACCGTGACTGCACTGCCGGCTATCGCGACACCCTGCTGGATTGGTCGTATCCGCACATTGAGTAGACCTTGCCGCTGTTGCGCTTCGTGGACGGTCGCGACACCGGCACGGGCAAATTGTGCAATCAGTGCAGAATCGGCCCGCTCAATCTGCTTAACAACGATGCCTTTCTGATTGACCGCAATCATGAGAGATCCTCCGTCACCCGTGGGAACAGACTCTGATAGCCTTCGCCGTGGGTGATGACGCGCGTGGATGCAATCCCTGTGTTGCGTTTGGCCTGCACACCGCGCTGTAGCGCCACGCGCGTGTAGTATTCCCACAGGTGTTCCTGCCCGGCCATGCACTGAATCGCCTGATATTTCTTGTCCCAAACCGAGGTGATATCCAGCAGCACATCCGGTTTCCACAGGCATTGTTCAGGCTGATGCGGTTCAAAACAGTAAACCGGCGGTGCACCGATAATCGGTTCTCCCGGACGATACCCCTCTGCCTGCGCAATGATGCGTGCTTCCTGGGTGAGATTGGCCGCCAGCGGATGATCGTAGTTATAAGGATCGGCAATCGAATGCGTCAGCACAAAGTGAGGCTGCACGCGGCGAAACACATCGGCGAGGCGAAACAGCGTTTCCTTATCCGCGCGAAGGGGATAATCGCCGAGATCGAAGAACTCAATGCTGGCACCTAACACATCCGCGGCCCGTTCGGCCTCGGCCTGACGATGCTGCTTGACGGTCTGCTCGGTCATATTGCCTTTGCGCCACAGTTTTGCCGACTCACCGCGCTCCCCGTAAGAGAGGCAGACGACGTGCACGTCATAGCCGCTCGCACTGTGCAACGCGATGGCCCCGCCTGCGCGCCAGACAAAGTCAGCGGAATGGGCACTGACCACCAAGGCACTCTTTTTCACTGCGTTTTCCATTATGTTCCCCTGCTATTGCGTTTTTTTCATCCTGACACGCACCACCGTGACCGAATAATGCCTTTCATTGTGCGAGCTATGATTTTTATTTATGTTGTGATCATTATCAGAGATTCAGGGGCAGAGGGCATGCAGCAACAGGAAGACACTAATCACATTAAAATCATGCAGCTAAGGTCACTTTGTATGATTGCAGAACGTGGAACCGTCTCGGAGGCTGCGGAAGATTTATTTCGCACGCAATCGGCGGTGACGCGATCGATACGTGATCTGGAACACACTCTCGCCACGCCTTTGTTTGAACGTCATGCCAGCGGGATGCTGCTCACCGAGAATGGTAAATGTGTACTGCCCCGCGCACTGCGTGCCCTCCAGGAACTCAAACAGATACCTGCACTTCTCGCTCGATTTAAACTGCGCGAGTCCATGCGGGATGACGCCGAACCGATTTGGTTGTTCAACGTCAGGCGCCTGCAGATATTTTTAAGGCTGTTTCATTTGCAGCATACGCAAAGCGTGGCCAGTTCGCTGAGCATCAGCCAGCCCGCCGTCAGTGCCGCGCTAAAGGTGCTGGAGAAAGGGGCCAATATCGTGCTGTTCCAGCGCTCGCCGCGGGGCATGCAGCCGACAGCCGCCGCGCGTGAAATGGCGCCACATATCAGCCGCGCCCTGAATGAAATTCGCCATATCCCGGAAGATCTTGCCGCCCAGCAAGGTGTTCTGCAGGGCACCGTTCATATTGGTGCCCTGCCATTGTGTCGTAGTGTGTTATTGCCACGCGCGATTGCCCGTCTGGTGACGGCACATCCGGCGATCAAAGTCGTGACCAATGAAAGTGCCTTTAGCACGCTGATTACCGAACTCCGGGCCGGCGACGTTGATCTGATTGTCGGGGCTTTGCGTCATGACAGCAACGTTACTGATATCGATAATCGACGGCTGTTCAGCGAAGAACTTGTGCTGCTCGCCAGGCCACAACATCCGTTAGCCGGTCGAACGTTAAGCGCTGCCGATCTCGCCGACACACAGTGGATTTTTCCGCGAGAAAACAGTCCGGCCCGACATCTGCTAGAGCACGCCTTTGCGACGCTGGATATTCCGGTACCCAAACCGGTGGTTGAGAGCGGTGACCTCGCCATCGTGCGCGGCTTATTAATGGACTCAGATATGGTGGCGGCGGTGTCATGGCACCAGCTGGAGTACGAATTGAAGTCAGGTGTGCTCCAACCTCTGTCCTTCACCCTACCCGATACGCGTCGTGATATCGGCATCACGTTGCGCGCGGGTGCGCTGCATTCCCCGGCTACATTGGCGCTGATTGAGTGCATCAGCGCCGAAGCTCATCCATCAGCGACCTAAACGAAATTCATACAAAGATTGTACGCCGTTTGCGCTTAAGGCTTTTCCATCAGGCAGCACAAACCCGCATTTACACCGTGGATTATGACAACTCGCTCACAATATAAACGTAACTCATACCGCTAAAAGCCTTTTTTGACAGACAGCCTGCCACACGGTGCTTACCGTGGAGCTGGAAGAGTTAATCATGACTTGTCATTCAATAGACTTTGCGTGCCCGAAGAGAGAGCGAACGTATGAATACAAATAAGCTGGTCGACATCAAAGCCTGGATTGATTCGCGACCCATTTCCGCCTTTCAGTGGCGCGTGTTATTCCTCTGCCTGATCATCATTATGTTCGACGGTTACGATGCTGCCGTGATGGGATTTATTGCGCCTGCGCTGATTGAGCAGTGGCATATCTCTCGCGCCGCGATGGGGCCGATCCTTGGCGCGGCGATGTTTGGCGTGGCGATTGGCGCATTGATCGCGGGTCCCTTATCCGATCGATTTGGCCGAAAAAAAATCATCCTGCTCGCGGTTATGATGTTCTCCGCTTTCAGTCTGATTTGCGCTTTCGCCACCACGCCGCTGCAAATGGCGATGATGCGATTCATTGCCGGGCTCGGGCTGGGCGCGGTCATGCCCAACTGCGTCACGCTGCTGGCAGAATATATGCCTGAGCGTCGTAAGGGCGTGATGATTACCCTGATGTTCAGCGGCTTTAATATCGGCTCCGGTCTGGGGGGCTTTATCGCGGCCGCGTTGCTGGCGCACTATCACTGGAATGCGGTGTTGATTTTCGGCGGTGCACTGCCGCTGCTTATGTTGCCCTTATTAGGTTATCTGCTGCCCGAATCTGCGTTAAATTTGGTGGTGCGCCGGGCACCTCGCGCGCAGATTGCTGCGCTGCTTAATCGCATGGGCGGCCAGTTTCAGCAGGATACGGCGTTCGTGCTCAACTCTCCCCGGATCAATCGCAACAGCACCATCTCCCAGCTCTTCCACCACGGTTTTGCTCGCGGCACGATCATTTTGTGGGTGACATACTTCATGGGGCTGTTCGTGATTTATCTGCTTAACGGCTGGCTGCCGACCATTATGCGCTCGGGCGGTATTTCCCTCGAACAAGCGGCGATTCTGGCGGGGTTATTCCAGCTTGGCGGTCCGCTGGGCGGTATTCTGGTCGGTGCATTGATGGATAAATGCAACGCCAGAGTAGTGATTGGCGTGGTCTATCTGCTGGGTTGTCTCTGCTTGCTAGCACAAGGCATCTTCGCGTTTTCCGGGGTGGCGCTGGGCGTATTCATTTTCATTATCGGCATGTGTATTAATGGCGCACAGAATGGTCTACAGGTGTATTCCCCTGCTTATTACCCTACCGAAATGCGCGCCACCGGCGTGAGCTGGATGCACGGCATAGGCCGTACCGGTGCGATTCTCAGTTCTTCGATTGGCGGCTTGCTGATGGGTGCGTTCCCGGCGCAGTCGGCGATTTTCTTTATTCTCGCGCTACCCGCGTTACTGGCTGCGATCAGCATTGTGCTTCATCGCAATGTTTCTCTGTCTCTGAAAATAAAGGGCGCAGCACTGGATGACCTTCCGGCGCTGTCACAAACCCTCAATAAATAGGAATGGCATCATGACATCTCAACTTTCTGAACCCTGCTTCGATATTGCGCATCTGGCTCACGTGGAGCTTTACACCGACAAGTTTGAAGAGAGCCTCAACTTCTTTGTCAATGTCTATGGCTTGACGGTCACCGCACAGGACAACGATCACGCCTGGCTGCGCGCCTGGGATGATTATGAGTTTCACAGCCTGAAGCTTACGCGTCATCATACGACCGGCGTGGGGCACATTGCCTATCGCGCCGCTTCACAGGCTGCGCTGGAACGGCGTGTTGCGGCGATTGAAGCCAGCCCCTATGAAGTGCTTGGTTGGGTCAACGACGATCAGGGGCACGGGCAGGCATTTCGCTTTACCGATCCCTTTGGCCACATTTTTGAGATCTATTACGACACGGTCCGTTATCAGGCACCCGATGACCAACGCCCGTCGCTGAAAAACCTGTCTCAGCGTTACCATGCGCGTGGCGCCTGTCCGCGTCGTCTGGATCACCTCAATCTGTTGGCTGCAGATGTCAGTGAATTCAAGCGCTTTATGGAAACCTGCTTAGGCTCCCGCGTCACAGAGATGATTCAGCTGGATAATGGGCGGATTGGTGGCTGCTGGTTCACCGTCAATAATAAAACCTATGATTTGGCCTGTACTGAAGAGCACGGTGGCGGCAATGGACGTTTGCACCATGTGACCTACGCCACCGATACGCGAGAAGACATACTGCGCGCGGCCGACATCTTCCTGGAAAATGGCGTGCATATTGAAACCGGCCCACACAAGCATGCCATCCAGGGCACGTTTTTCCTGTATGTCTGGGAACCGGCGGGGAATCGCGTCGAGCTGGCCAATTCCGGGGCCCGATTGATACTCGCGCCAGACTGGCAGACGGTGGTCTGGACGGAAAGCGAACGCAAGAAAGGCCAGGCGTGGGGCCTGAAAACCATTGAGACGTTCCATACTCATGGCACACCGCCGATGCCCAAACCGCAAAATCATTAACCCTTCTACAGAACATCGGATAGCGATGCTGTCCGATGCGTCATTACTTTTCTCCATAGTTATCAGTGGAAAAAATCACAGCACAGCGCTTATCGCTCCTCTAGGGTAAATCTCCCCTACAAGGAAAACATAATCGATGAGCCTCATGACTTCCGGCAACCGCCGAGACTTTCTTTCCGCTGGCATCAAACTCACGGCGGCAGGTACGCTGCTCGGTGCCGGATTAAGTAGCCGTAACGCTGCGGCCACTGCCTGTCCCCCTGAAAACCTGATGCAGATCGACGTTAGTCACTATCTATTACGCAATGTGCGGCTGGAAGAAGCCTTTGTACGTCACCACGACGTGATCACCGCGACACGCACAGGTTTGTATGATATCGAAGTGAACGGCGCGACTATCGCGGGTATCCACGCGGCAGGTTTCAGCAGCACCCTTCCCGCCTGGGATGCGGCGGGCCATATTCTGCTGCCTTATGCGCAGTTGTATCGTGGCCCGGATGAGTTCTCATTGAGTCGTGCATTGGGTATCGCCACCCATGAAGTGCTGCCGCTGAATAGCCAGGGTGAACAACAGTGGCCGAAGGCGCAGGATAGCGCAACGATGATGTTAGTGGCGGCGAGTTGTTCTGCTGAAGCGGTGGCGCATGTTGCACCCGTGATAGCAACCTTCCATAACGGCAAACAGGTATTTGGCCAGTTAAAGAAAATCTAATCGGGGAATAAAACGAAGGTATAAAAGTTATTATTTCGTCGCGCATTGAGTGCGCGACGAAATAGATCAGCAGGATGAATCAACGACTCACTTCATGACCAATCAAGCCACCGATGGCTGCACCACCCAGCGTACCAAAGGTACTGCCGCCGGTTAATACCGCGCCACCCACAGCACCAACACCCGCACCAATTGCCGTATTACGACCACGATGCGACATGCCACAAGCGGTAACTGATAAACAGACTAAAGCGACAATGGCGATACTGCAGCTGCGTTTTAAAAGCATCGAAATCCTCATTACCATTAAAAAATGGAATGCAATTGTTTTTAATTTGATTGTTGTTAAGACACCAAATCGTTGGCGACTTGCACTGCTCGTCGGCGCTAATTTAAGAGGATTTGTGAAACGACGAAAGGTAAAAATTCCTATTTTCAGGCGGTACTGGCGAAGCGGTGAGAAAGCGCGCGAAACGCCCCTACCCGGCCTCTCACGGAGGTTTAAACCTGCTGTGCTTTACTGCAAATCCATCCCTTGACTGCCAGCCTACCAACTAGTAGATTAATATTTATTCGGCTGACCTTAGCAACGATTTCAGGGGGCATTGTGAGTGTGATTCATTTTCCTAACCAATATCCTGACTGCCGTCCTTCAGATTGTGAATCAACGCAAGCGGATAAACAGAATGTTCGCGAATTTGCGTTGAACATTGCTGCGCAATTACGCAACGATCCTGAATTAAATAAGCAGGCACCTTATCTGGTGGATAAAGTGATTCTGTTGTTGATGAAAGAGTCGCGAAGATAAATGGCCGCAAAGCCATTAAACGGAAATAACCAGACTGTTAAGCACCGGTTTAATCATGGGTAAGAACAGTTCGGGGTTATTAAACGCGCGCGCGGCAATCATCGCACCATGCACCGTCGCCATCAGCGATTTGGCCTCCATTTCCGCCCCTTCACGCAGAATAAACACCCCGCGCTTTTCCCCCTTCTGCAACACACCGGCCAGCCACGCGGACAGATCGGCGAAATGTCCGGTGACTTGAGCCGCCACCTCTTCCGGTAAGGTCGGCAGCTCCACTGCCAGCATCACGCAAATACAGAACGGTGAGCTGTTTTCCTTAATGCAGGTTGCCCAGAAGTTCACATATCCGTTCAGCTCAGCCAGCGGATCATCACTGAAATGCTCACTGGTCGCGGCCATACCGGCACGCGCTTCCTGACGATAATCATTGACCACCGCCAGCACCAGATCGGCTTTGCCCGGAAAATGATGATGAATACTGGCTTTACGAATTTGCACGCGTTCTGCCAAATCGGCATAGCTAAAGCTTTTATATCCGCCGGAGGTGAGTAGCGCACGGGTGTGGTTAATGATTTCAGTGGCTTTCGGCGAACGTTCGACGGTCATGCAGGGCTCCGGCAGCAAAGATGAAATGGCTGCAAATCAGTAAATTGGCACTGAACCTACTGACCTGCAGCCGGGATGTCAAGGCGCTTCAGAACGCTTACGGCGGCCGGTCATACTTCTGAATACGCCATCACGTAGAATCAGCGCATGGAACAACGCGGTGGCAAGATGCAGCATCACTGTGATGAACAAGGCTAGGGCCACCCAACTATGCAGCGGACGCAACCAGGCATACAGATCATTACTGATTGGCGTGATGGGGGGCAGCACCAGACTGCCTCCCAGACTGATTGGTTAGCCTGCCGCCGACAGCATCGCCCAGCCGATAAGAGGTTGCGCAAGCATCATTGCGTACAACGCCCAATGCGAAAGGTGTGCCAGCGCTTTTTGCCCGTTTGATAACGTCTCCGGCAAGGCCGGTTTGGCGGTGGTAAAACGTAGCCACAATCGCACCACCACCAGCAGCAATATCATTAAGCCCAACGGCTTATGGATCGCCACGAGCAAGCTGTGCAGTGACGAGACGGTGGCGACCATGGCCACGCCGATAAACAGCATGGTCATAATAGCGGCAGCCATCAGCCAGTGAATCGCGCGCAACGCCGGATGGAAAGTCTCTGTGTGTTTCATCAGTGTGCTCCTGCCTGTTCACGGGTACGGGCGTTGTAGGATTTGGCATAAGCCGATGAACGTGCATTGAGAATCGGATCATCCGAGGCGGTGATGCCCTCGGGCAGAATCAGCGGATCGTAATTGATGTCGTTACAGGCGCCCTGCTGCTGTGGCGTGGTTTGGTTAATGGTCAGGGTTCCCGCATTGATGGTCTGCCGGTCCGCTGGCCAGGCAATTGAGGCATCGCTGCTTTTATCCTGCGCGTCTGCGACAGTGATAATCAGATCCCACTGCAGCGGCCCTTTCGCAAGACGCTGTTGCAGATCGTTCTGCAGGAAGTCGCTGTCATTCTTATCGGCGGCATTGATTGGCTGATACTCGCTGTGCGGCACCATACTCCAGCGCACCACATGGCTCTTGCCGGCCGAATCAACAAAGTTGAAGGCATTAAGGCTGTTGTAGCGATCGCTAGCCCAACTCGAGGAAGGCACATACCGTTGCGCCCAGCCGAAGAACGGTTTGATTTCGGGATGCTTTTCTACAAAGGCCTGAATTTTCGCGGGATCGGGTTTGCCTGTTTTGGCATCCGGCAGCGTGGCGATTTGCAGGTCGTAAAACCCTTCGACGCTATTCACCGGAAATATCGGCATGGCATTCATCCCGGTGCGCCATTGCTGACCATCTTTTTGATAAAACGCTAACGCCATGCTGCGCACCGGCACGGCATAATCCGGGGCGTTCGGATTGCCACCGGCAATAGCAAAGCGCCCGATCACCGGGGTTTCGCCCGGTGCAAACAGCCCGGCACGCGACAACACGCTGGCATTGCCGTTAGCGGCAAAGCTGCCGTTTATGCAGACGCCTTTGGCATGATTGCGTCGGTAGCCGGGATGCTCCCCGCCTGATTTTTGTAGCACGGTAATGAGCTTATCGGAGGTCAACTTATCCGGTGTTAACCAGCCGCCAGCCCAGAGAAATAACGCGATGACGATCAATGGTACCACTGCAATAGCGGCCAGACGGGTGAGTGTCTGGCCGGTCGTAAGAGAAGGCTTGTTCATAGATTCGCTCAACATGGCATAAATTAAGACAAGGCAGTTACCCGAGCTGAATGATTAGCGCGTGGCAATCAATTGCACCGTCTTCGTTCACGGTGGTAGAGCAACCAATCTACTAGTAGGTAGATTATATTGTCAAACGCATTTGTACAGGCCGATGCACCACTGTCGCAGCCGACAGTGAGTGCCTCAGGTTATCTGAGGGAATAAATTCGCAGGGATTATCAGACTTCTTCGCGTGTGGTCATGTGGATCTTCATCGGCGCAACAACGACGTTCACACCCAGATCCTGCATCCGTCGCAGTATGGGCACCGGCGTACCCTGGTTGACAATCACCACATCGAACTCGCTGAGATGGGCAAAACGATGCAGCGCCCGGCGTTCAAATTTGGTGTTATCCATCATCAAAATACGTTTCTGTGCAGCATCAAACATCGCTCGTTTGGTTTCGACGGTTTCCGCTGACTGATGAAACACCGTGTCATCAATGATCGCTGACATACTGACGAAGAACACATCGGCGCGCAGACTGGCAATTTCTTCTCGCGTCATGCGGCCCATAAACGCATTGCACCAGTGATAAAACTGACCGCCTAATCCCATCAGCGTGATATCGCGCCCGTTGCGCAACTCATTCATCAGCGTCAGTGAGTTGGTGATCACCGTTAACGGGGCGCGCGCGTGTAACAAGCGCGCCATCTGCAATACCGTGGTGGAATCATCGAGGAAGATCGCCTGTCCTGGCTCCAGGTAAGCGGCCGCCACCTCAGCGATGGCTTGCTTCTCTTCCAGTTGACGCGTAGCGCGGTAGATATCGCTGGACTCGACCAGGCTGGTTGGCGTGGCGGAGACCACCCCACGCGATTTATGCAGCAATCCGCGTTCGACCATCTCATCAATATCACGGTGCGCGGTCATCAGACTGATGCCGAAACGGTCGGTAATATCTTCAATGCGAATAGCGCCTTCTGCCATCACGGCTTCCGCGATCAACTGGCGTCGCGCCAACTGCCGCGCCTGACGGCTGTCGCTGGGTAAGGGTTCGGCCATGAAGACGTTGAGAGAAGAGTCCTGCGGGTTGTGCGCCATATTTCGTCCAGAAAGTGATGCAGAAATGCGGGTTCCAGGTGATTACAACGCGGAAACGCGCCTTTTGCAAATGGTGTGGTGTTTGGACTCACAAGAAGGGTTACAGCGACGCACCGGAGTGCGTCCGCTGAGCAGTATGCGGCCCGAAAGCCGCACGTCATGCATTACTGCTTCAATACAAACGGTGATACGAAATTGCCCGCGTTCTCTTTGGTGATCAAAATGCAGTCAAACAGCTGTTTTTCCGATGCTGCGCCGGTTTTGCCGGTTTTCAGGAAACTATCGGCCTGCTCTACCGCTTTCTGCGCGAACTGCGCCACGGGCTGCATCACGGTATACGCCAGCGTACCGGCTTTTACGGCATCAACGGCATCCGGCGAGCCATCAAAACCACCCACTTTGATCTGGTTAAGCTTACCGGCTTCTTTCAACGCGGCAATCGCCCCCAGCGCCATTTCATCGTTGCCGCTGATCACGCCTTTGATGTTTGGATTAGCCTGCAGCAGTGACTGCATCTTGTTGAAGCCCTGGGTACGGTCCCAGTTGGCGACTTCCTGACCCACTTTCTTCAGCGTCGGGTACTGTGACAACACGGTATCAAAACCATTGGCACGCGTTGCCGCGTTGTTATCGGATGGCGGGCCCACTAATTCAACATAGTTGGCGGTATCGCCTACCTGTTTCACCCACTCCATCGCGCCCACCGCCGCGCCCTGCGCATTGTTAGAAACCAACTGCGCTTTGGCCAATCCACTCTGATTCAGCTCGGCGTTAATGATAAACACCGGGATGTTGGCCGCGATGGCTTTTTTCACTGAACCGACAGAACCATCGGCGTTAGCCGGATCAAGAATAATCGCCTTGGATTTGTTGGTGATCGCCGTATCAATCAGCTGGCTTTCGGTGTTGGTATCACCTTTGTGCGCGCTGACTTTTGCGCTGTAGCCAAGTTTTTCAGCGGCTTTTTGCGCGACCTGACCTTCTGTCAGCCAGTAAGGGTTGGATGGATCGTTGACGATGATGGTCATCAACCCGTTATCCGCCCAGGTCGGTGCAGCGAAGGTGGTGATCGCCATCGCTGCGGCAGCAATAAACAGACGTTTTGTGAACATAGGAGCTCCGTTATTATTTAGGGTACAGGTTTTACGGATAACCGCGCGCTGCCAGACAGCGCGCGTGAGTTAGCGACTGCGTTTGCCGTATTGCAGGGTGTTGAGCAATACCGCCAGCACAATCACGGCGCCAGTGAACACCGTCTGCCAGTAGGCAGAAACGCCGATAATCACTAAGCCATCAGAGAGAAAACCGATTACAAAAGCACCTAGCAGCGTGCCGCGCACATTACCGCGACCACCGGTGAGGGCCGCTCCGCCAATCACCACCGCAGCAATCGCGGTCAGTTCATAGGTGGTACCTGCCGTTGGGCCAGCGGAGGTGAGCTGGGAAGAGAGCACCAGCCCCGCCATCGCGGCACAGATACCCGACAACACATAAACGCTGATTTTGATACGTTTCACCGGTACGCCGGAGAGATCGGCGGCGCGCTCGTTACCACCCGAGGCATAGAGCCAGCGGCCAAACGCCGAACGACTCAGCAGGAAACCACAGGCCAGTGCTACCACACCCAGCACCAGCACACCGACCGGGATATTGAAGATGCGATTGAAGCCGAGCCAGTCAAAGCCGGTGTTGCCTAGCGCATCACTTCCAGAGAGTTTGTTGTAGGTCAGACCATTGGTGATCAGCAGGGCAATACCGCGTGCCACATACATGGTGCCGAGCGTGGCAACAAACGCCGGAACGCGGAACCAGGCGATCAACACGCCATTGACCAATCCCACCAGCGCGCCAATCACCAGCG